>JABSRA010000058.1 GCA_013215445.1 Oceanospirillaceae bacterium | reverse complement strand
ATATTCGGGCCCTTAACGCTATACATCCATGTAATAACAGCACAATCCATTAGCCGTTATTTGAGTTCCCATCCTGGAATTTGGAGCATCCTTTGTTTAGATCTTATTTCGCCTAGTTGTAAACAGTAGGCAAAATAAAAGGGCTAGTATGATATCCATATTTTAGCCCTTGATTTCGACTTCCATGCCGATACTACTGCATCCGTGAGTAGTAATTGAGTTCCTGTCCGAGGAATAAATAGGATCCTTCCTAGCTCTCCATAAAGGCATAATGCTTGATTTAGGTCGTTAAACATATAGGAATATTTCCTATAAAATCAAAAACAAGCAAAATAAAAGGACTCGAATGTCATCCATTTCAGAGTCCTTGATTTTGACATCCCTGCCATACTACTGCATCCGTAAGTAGTAATTGAGTTCCCGTCCGAGGAATATATATAGGATCCTTCCCAGCTCTCCAGAGGGGCATAATGCTTGATCTGGGTTGTTAAACATATAGGAATAATTCCTATAAAACGAAAAAAAAGCAAAATAAAAGGGCTCGAATGTTATCCATTTCAAAGCCCTTGATCTCGACGTCCCTGCCGATACTACCCGAATCCTTGAGTAGCATATTGAGTTTCCAATCCTGGAAAACAAAGAGTGTCCATTCTTTCTCGATACGATTAAGTCACCACCCCTAAAGACGGTTGTGACCAGATTTCATATATCCCTATTAAACCTTGCTCGACTTCCGTGCCGATACTACTCAATCCTTAAGTAGTATTTGAGCTTTCCTAATCCTAGGAAATATTTAGGATCCTTCCTAAGCTCTCCGAGGGGCATAATGGGCTATGTGAGGGTGTAAAAATATAAGAAAAATACCTAAATACTAGAGGGTTTTGCAGGTAAGTAACTAGTTTTATAGGGGGTGAGTTTAAGTTGGCTGTGGATGTTGCACAAATAGCTGGGTTTTACGACTCGGTGGGCTCGTTGATAGACTGGTAGTGCGCGGGTCAAGAGCTGTATTACACAACCCTTGAGCGTTTTGCTGCAAGCTATCCTTTGATGGGTAGTGCAAATCCCTCTTTTACTTCTTCCATGACAATGTAGCTTTTAGAGTTTTTGACGCCGGGTAGCGTTAGTAACATTTCTCCCAGAAGCGCGCGATATTCAGACATGTCCCTGATACGGGCTTTTAGTAGATAATCTGAATCTCCAGAGACTAAATGACACTCTTGAATATAAGGCAGTAACTTAACGGCTTCGTTGAATGTTTCAAAGGCATCAGGGGATTGGTACGAGAGTGCAATTTCAACAAATACTAACATGTCGAAACCCAGTGCGCTGGGGTTTAGTCTGGCGTAATAACCTTCGATAAAATTTTCTTTTTCGAGCCTTCTCACTCGCTCAATGCAGGGGGTGGTTGAAAGTCCTACATGGTCGGCGAGCTCTGTATAAGATATTCGGCCTTCATTTTGTAAGATGCGCAGGATATTTCTGTCAATTCGGTCGAGTTTTCGCATGTTTTATACAGTCACTTTTGAAACTGAGTAAAGGCTCAGTATTATAATTAGTTGATAATTTGGCTGATGGTGATTTTCATCTAATATTAATTAAACCTAATATTCCGGTAAATGACAATAAATAATTCTATGTTATCGCTTATATAATAGAGTTTCCTTTGGTTTTTTTATATATATGTATTAAATTTGATAAGTATGGTATCTATAGTTTTCTTGGTGAATGCTGTGCTTTAATCGATACCTATTAGGTATCTTGGTGCATAGTGAATTATCCGCTGTGGCTTTATTAGGCGATGATTTTTTGGATATTTAAGTCTTCGTTTTTATTGGAAAAATGTCATATAAAGTAGGATAGATAAATTTTATTGAACAGGGGCATGGTGTTATAAAGCCATCTCTCTATTGATTAATAAGGAACGAAAAATGGCAAACCGTAGCATTATTTCTACCCCTTTAGCACCCGCTGCTATTGGTACATACTCTCAAGCGGTAAAGGTTGGGCAAACTGTTTATATTTCAGGTCAGATCCCGTTGGATCCTGACACTATGGAAGTGGTTGAAGGTGGCTTTGAGGCGCAAGCCGTGCGTGTTTTTGATAACCTTCAGGCGATTACTGAAGCGGCGGGCGGTTCAATGAAAGATATCGCCAAGCTAACTATTCTCATGGCCGATTTGACTAATTTTGCGGCCCTAAATGAAATAATGGCCAGATACTTTGACCAGCCATACCCTGCGCGTGCAGCCTATGAGGTTAAAGCACTGCCCAAAGCAGTAGACATTGAGATAGAAGCCATCATGGTGGTTGGATAATACGTATCCTAGAAGGTAGAGGGTACAAAGGTTTAAGGATAAGGTTGAGTAAATGGCAAGAGCGGCACAAGCGGTAATAGATTTAGCGGCGATAAGGTACAATTTCAAGGTGGCGAGGTCACTGGCAAAAAATGCCAGGGCAATCGCAATTATTAAAGCTGATGCCTATGGGCATGGTGCACTAGCGGTCGCTGAAACCTTAGCACCGTACGCCGATGCTTTTGGTGTCGCTTGTATTGAAGAGGCACTAGAGCTTAGGCAGGGCGGTATCAGTGCGCCTATTCTATTATTAGAAGGTTTTTTTAGCGCGGATGAACTGCCGATAATAGCTGAAAATAATTTTTGGACAGCACTGCATTCTATGTATCAGTTAGAGATGATTGGAGAGGCTAAATTGAGTCAGCCCATTCATGTCTGGCCAAAAATGGATTCAGGTATGCACCGCTTAGGCTTAAATGCGCAAGAGTTAAGGGATGTATACCAACAGCTTAACGAGATGGATAACGTCTCTGAGGTGGTACTGATGTCGCATATGGCCTGTGCCGATGATTTAGAGGGCGGTATGTCTAAGCGTCAAATCGCTGCATACGATCTTGCCACCCTAGACTTGCAGGCCAAACAATCACTGGCTAACTCTGCGGCTATATTGTCTGATAATACCAGTCATCGAGATTGGTTAAGAGTGGGTTTGATGATCTACGGGGCCTCTCCGTTCGCGGTCCCACATGCGGTGGCTGATCAATTAAAGCCGGCGATGTGTTTCGTCACCCAAGTGATTGCGATAAGAGAGGTTGCGGCGGGTGAGACGGTTGGTTATGGCGCTAGTTTTAACTGCGTCACCGCGCGTCTGATCGCCACCATTGCGATTGGATATGCCGATGGTTATGATCGGCATATCGTTAGCGGTAGCGCTGTGTTAGTAGCGGGGCAGCCAGCCAAAATTGCCGGGCGTATCTCAATGGATATGGTAACAGTCGATATCACTGGATTAGAAGGTATTGAGGTAGGCTCTGATGTGGAGCTGTGGGGTGCGCAACTGCCAGTGGCAGAGGTTGCTAAAGCAGCGTCGACTATCGCCTATACTTTGTTTACTGGGGTGACTAAACGGGTGCCTAGAAAGTATTTAAACAAAGAGTCGAATACAAAGTGATTATTTTAGGGATAGATCCGGGCTCGCGTATTACTGGCTACGGGGTGATTAATAATATTGGCAGTAAAAATGAGTACATTGCCAGTGGTTGTATTCGGATGAAAGAGGGAGATCTCGCCGATCGTCTCAATCAGATTTTTGCCTGTGTCACCGAAGTTATTGAAATGTACTCGCCTCAAGAATTTGCCATCGAGCAGGTTTTTATGGCGAAAAATGCTGACTCAGCCCTTAAATTAGGTCAGGCGAGAGGAGCGGCGATTGTTGCAGCGACTCAGCAGACGCTCGAGGTCTATGAGTATGCAGCGCGTCGGGTAAAACAAGCAGTGGTCGGTAAAGGTTCAGCGGATAAATCACAAGTTCAGCATATGGTGATGCGGCTGTTGAAATTGCCTGGGCTGCCCCAGGAAGATGCTGCGGATGCACTGGCGATTGCTATTTGCCACTCACATACTCGAGCCGGATTGGTAAAAATGGCCGGTGTTGCTGGGCGTAGTCAGCGGCGCTGGCGTTAATCGCCTTTTTGAGAACGGCGTTGGTGGTGGAGGTAAAGCTGTCTGTGGCAAAAATAACCGCTAATCAACCAAATGAGGGTTAAATTTCACCCGATAGACTTGTCGATATCTGACTAGTCTGTGTTCGGATAGATTTTTTTAGTGGTTAGCCCAATCATAGGGGTTGATGCTAACGCCTTTAATCTGTGCATACAGCTGTTGCTCAACACGTAGTTGTAACGCTTCGAGTGCCCATAGAGTGATATCTGCCCAGAGCATATTACTCCCCAAGGCTAATTTGATGCTGGCGCTGTCGTCTTGAAGGTTGATCTGTATGATAGTGACCAAAAAAATATTGCGGATGCTGGTCTCACTTTGACTGGCTTTAGTAAGGGTTAGCGAAATATCTCTGGCGTAGATGCGCAACCTAACCTTGGCCGCAAGTGGCTGGTTAATTTTTTTCACCCAAAGTATTTGTTCATCGCCGAGATCTAATCCGCTTAAGGCGTATTTTGGGTGCTGTTCAAAGACCGAGGCATGGAGTAGAGCGCATTGATTATCCGTGGATAACCAAGGTCGCATTTTGGGGTGATTCCAGACAAATTCCACATCGCCTTGCAAGATTAGCTTTCCCTGTTCCAGCAGTAACATCTCGTCACCTAGATAGAGCACTTCATCCAGAGAATGTGTGACATAGATAATAGGTAGCTTGAGAATTTTATTAAGCTTTTCTAAATAGGGCAGCAGTTCTCTTTTACGTGGCTGATCGAGAGAGGCGAGTGGTTCATCCATCAACAGCAGCTTGGGTTTTCTTAATAGGGCTCGACCGATAGACACCCGCTGTTGTTCTCCGCCGGATAATGAAGAGGGGTAGCGATGTAACAGTGGCTCTATTTGCAGTAATTGAATGATTTGTTGAAAAAAACTGCCATCGCTGTCGTGCTTTTTTAGATAACCATACTGTAAATTAGCCGCTACATTTAAATGGGGGAATAATCTCGCCTGTTGAAATACATAGCCAATATCGCGTTTGTGCACCGGTATATTAATTTTTTTATCGCTATCGTAGAAACACTGATCCGCGTAACTTAAATGTCCATTACTTGAGGGTATAAGCCCGGCTATTAAATTTATCAGGGTAGTTTTCCCCGAGCCTGAGCGGCCAAAAATTACGCAAATCCCCGTATCGTTCACGCATGTGTCTATGGATAATTCAAAGTTGTTGAGTTTGGCGCTAAGTTTGATTTTCACTTTGTATTAGCCCCGCGGATTTTATGCTGGATGTTGTTTTCTAGCCAATACGAAGCCATGAGGGCGATGAGGGCGATACCAATAGAAATGATACAGAGCCTGAAGGCTTGGTACTCGGCGCCCGGTGTTTGAATAAAACTGTACATGGCAAGGGGGATGGTACGGGTTATTTCAGGGATATTTGAGACAAAGGTAATGGTGGCACCAAACTCACCTAAACTGCGGGCAAAGGCTAATATGACGCCACTGATAATTCCCGGGCTGATTAAGGGTAGTGTAATGGTAAAAAACACCCTTAGTTTGTTGGCACCGAGGGTGCTGGCGGCTTGTTCCAAATTTCTATCTACTGCTTCTAGGCTCTGTTTTATTGCTCGTACCATAAGCGGGAAGGCGACAATCGCACTGGCCAGTGCGGCGCCCTGCCAGCTAAAACTAATACTCACGCTAAAATACTGTGCCAGTGGTTCGCCTATAAAGCCGTTGGGGGCGAAGCTGATTAAGAGTAGATAGCCGATGACCACTGGGGGTAGTACTAAAGGTAGGTGCAAAAATGCATCGAGCAATGGTTTACAGAAAAAGTCACGTCTGGCGAGTAACCAAGCGGTGAAAATGGCCAGGGGAAGGCTTATGCCCACCGCACTTAGCGCCACCTTTAAGCTGAGTGAAATAGCCTGAATTTCAAATTCTGATAACATTATTGGCTCTAATCGCTGTAAATTAAGTGGTCATGATAACAAGTTTTTAATCCATAATGATTGTTTGAAATTGTATTTATTTCAATTAAGTGAGTGTTATCAATCTGCTAGACCTTTTGTGGAAAATCCAAGTTTCTCAAAAATAGCGGTTGCAGCGGGTGATTTGAGATAGTGATAAAAATCTAAAGTCGCCGCTGAAGTAAGTTGTTCTCTGGTTATCAGCGCCATCGGGTATTGAATTTCTGCATGGCTGTTTGGCGCAAAGGTAGCCAGGATTTTTACCTTTTCAGAAAATAGTGCATCGGTTTTATAGACGATCGCCAGTGGTACTACGGCTCTTTCGGCAAAGGCTAATGCGCCACGGGTATTAGCGGTTAGTGCCAACTTATTTTTAACTTGATCCCATAATTGCAAATGGATAAGCGCCTGTTTTGCGTAGATGCCGACGGGCACATGGTCGGTATTTCCCGTGGCCAATTTTTGCTGTGCCGTTAACGGCAAAATGATCTGGGGGCGAGTTAAGTCAATTGCAATAAGATTGCTGGAGTTGGGTGCTATCAGCACGAGGCGATTGTATAACAATGTAGAGAGGGAGTTGGGCTGCACTTTCTCTTGACTCAGTAGGTAGCGCATCCATTTTTGGTTGGCGCTGATATAGATGTCAGCGGGAGCGCCGTAAGCTATTTGTCTAGCGAGCGTTGATGATGCGGCAAACACAGTGATAATTTTAATGCCAGTTTGCGCATAATACTGATCGGTTATTTGCTTGATGGGTTGGGTTAGAGAGGCCGCGGCAAATAAGGTGATGTCTTGTGCAGAAGATGAGTTAGTCGACAATAGCCATAAAAATAGCAGACGGTGAAAAGAGAATTTTTTGGCGATAGTCATAGCTGGGCTCATGTGGAAGGTGGGTTATTGTAGCAGTTTTTAGGGAAGATCAATGATTAGCCGGTGGTTAAATATTGTACGGCTTTAAAAGTAATGGGAATTTCCGGCAGTTTCTGAGACAATGGCGGATTGCTGGAGTAGATTAAGTCAGCAAACCCGCCTTATGTCTCACTAGCACTCAATAAAGTGTTGTTAGTTAGACAATTTATAACACTTTAAAGATTACGCGTACTTTTAATGATCAGAACTGCAGAATACCTCTTTGCCAAAAAGCCGCATTGGGCTGAATGTTTCGGCACCGCCGATTTTTTACCTACCACTCGCCAAGAAATGGACTTACTGGGGTGGGATAGCTGTGATGTTATTTTAGTGACAGGTGATGCCTATATAGATCACCCCAGCTTTGGCATGGCCGTGATGGGGCGCTCCCTAGAAGCGCAGGGCTTTAGAGTGGGTATTATCTCCCAGCCCAATTGGCAGAGCACTGCTGATTTTAATGCACTAGGCAAACCCAACTTATATTTCGGTATTACCGCCGGCAATATGGATTCGATGATCAACCGCTACACTGCGGATCTGAAAGTACGCCACGATGATGCCTACACATTGGATGGTGCAGAGGGCAAGCGCCCAGATCGTGCTGTGATTGTCTACGCGCAGCGCTGTCGCGAACTGTATAAAGAAGTACCCGTGGTGATAGGGGGGATAGAAGCCAGCTTGAGGCGTATTGCCCAGTATGATTATTGGAGTAATAAAGTAAGGCGTTCAGTGTTGATCGATTCCGGCGCTGATATTTTATTGTACGGCAATGCTGAACGGGCGCTGATTGATCTTACCCACGCGCTTGCCGACGGTATTGATATCGCCGATATTACTGATCTACGTGGTACGGTAGTCCTTAGAGAAGTGGTGCCGGCAGGGTTTGTTGAAATAGACTCTTCACGGATAGATTGGTCAAGCAATGTAGAAGAGCTACCCAATCCCTATATATACGAAGAAGATAAACAAAAATGTGCGGATGCCAAAAAAGGGGATGCTAGCGAGGTAGTGGCCGTCCCTATTCGGATTATTCCCGAGCCATTAAAAGGTAAGCAGCGTTTAGATAAAGATACCACCTATGTGCGTCTGCCCTCTTTTGAAAAAGTCAGCAAAGATTCGGCGTTGTATGCGCACGCATCTAGAGTGCTGCATTTAGAATCTAATCCGCACAATGCCAAGGCGCTGGTACAGCGTCACGGCAATCAAGAAATTTGGGCTAATCCACCGCCAATTCCGCTGTCCACCAAAGAGATGGACGCTGTGTTTGGTTTGCCCTATCAGCGGATCCCACATCCGTCATACGGGAATCGTAAAATTCCCGCTTATGACATGATTCGCTTCTCTGTGAATATAATGCGCGGTTGTTTTGGCGGCTGTACTTTTTGCTCTATTACCGAGCATGAAGGACGGGTGATCCAAAGTAGATCAAGAGAATCTGTGCTTAAAGAAATTGCCGATATTCGCGATAAAGTGCCAGGTTTTACCGGGATGATCACGGACTTAGGTGGTCCTACTTCCAATATGTATCACTTAAATTGCGAGAGCGATGTGATTCAGTCTTCCTGTCGTAAACTGTCTTGTGTCTATCCGGTGATTTGCAAGAATTTAGTCACCGATCACAGTGAGACCACTAAGTTGTATCGCGAGGCCCGTCAAATTCCGGGTGTACATAAAATTGCCATTGCATCAGGTTTGCGTTATGACCTAGCAGTGGAAGATCCAGAGTACGTTAAAGAATTAGTCACTCATCATGTTGGGGGTTATTTGAAAATAGCACCTGAGCACAGTGAAGAAAAGACCTTAAACATGATGATGAAGCCCGGTATGGGCACTTACGATAAGTTCAAGCGCATGTTTGATAAATACTCGAAAGAAGCGGGCAAAAAGCAATATTTAATTCCGTACTTTATCGCCGCCCATCCGGGCAGTGAAGATGAGGATATGCTCAATTTATCACTGTGGTTAAAGAAAAATAAATTTCGAGTGGACCAAGTGCAGACGTTCTATCCATCGCCTATGTCACTGGCGACTGCGATGTATCACTCTGGGCGCAACCCACTGAAAAAAATCACCTATAAAAGTCAGAAAATCTACATCCCCAGAGAGTACGAACAGCGCGTGACGCAAAAAGCGCTACTGCGTTATCACGATGAAGATAACTGGGATAGGCTGCGCGGCGTTTTAACCAAAATGGGTCGCACCGATCTTATCGGTACTGCAGATTGGCAACTAGTGCCGGCAGAAGAGAAGAAAAGGGGCTATCACTTTGTGAAGAAGTCTAATCCCTCGCCGGCGAAGATCGATACTGCAGCCAAGCAAGTCGCGGGGAGTACCGCGAAAAAAGCCAAAACCTCAGGCGGGAAAGTTATTGCCAGGGCCGCTGCTGCTGCAAGTGCTCGTAAAAAGAGTAACAGCAAAAAAAGTACCCGTAAAAAGTCCATAAAACGCAGTTAGTGAGCATCACTTAACGCGTTATTGAGAGCCCGTTCAAGGTTATTTGAACGGGCTTTTTTGTGTCCGCTGGACTGGTCTTGCCAAGTAAATAATGAATTAAGCGGCGAGTTGTTTCGCCCTGTACTCCTCGAGGAAAATAGCAATGCGGCCGATGGCCTCAATTAGTTGATCCTCTCTGGGGAGAAAGACTATTCTAAAGTGCTGACTATCTTTAAGGTTGAATCCAGAGCCTTGTACAATTAATACGTGGTGCTTGATTAATAATTCCAGGGCAAATTCTTCGTCGTTTTGTACCGGGTAAATGTTTGGGTCTAGCTTGGGAAATAAGTAGAGCGCACCCGTGGGTTTAAAACAACTAACGCCGGGAATAGCGGTCAACAGTTGGTGGGCAATCTCGCGCTGTTGAAATAAACGTCCACCGGGGACGACATACTCTTTAATGCTCTGATAGCCGCCCAATGCGGTTTGTATAGCATGCTGTGAGGGTACGTTAGAGCAGAGGCGCATGTTCGATAGCATGTCGAGGCCTTCGATATAATCAACAGCCAGCTCTTTGGGGCCGCTGATAATCATCCATCCAGTTCTAAAGCCCGCTACCCGATATGCCTTAGATAGACCGTTAAAACTGAGGCAGAACACGTCATTGCACAGTGAGGCGAGTGGGGTGTGCACAGCGTCATCGTAAAGAATTTTATCGTAAATTTCGTCGGCAAATAGACAGAGATTAAACTCTCTCGCTAATTCAATAATTTGTAACAGCGTGCTGTCTGGATAGAGGGCGCCGGTTGGGTTGTTTGGGTTAATGACGACAATGCCCTTGGTGCGGTCGGTGATTGAGGCGCGCATATGTTCAATGTTGGGTAGCCAGTCATTATCTTCGTCGCACTGATAGTGTACCGGCGTACCCCCTGCCAAGCTAACAGCTGCCGACCACAGCGGGTAATCTGGCGCGGGAATGAGCATTTCATCATCGTTGTCTAACAGCCCCTGCATAGACATTACAATGAGTTCTGAGACACCGTTGCCGATATAAATGTCTTCTGGGTCGACACCGTCGATGCCCTGTTTTTGGCATTGTTGCATGATTGCCTTGCGGGCGGAAAAGAGCCCTTTTGCCTCACAATATCCCTGTGCAGATGGCAAGTTGTGAATCACATCCTTAATTATTTCCTCAGGCGCATCAAAACCGAAGGGGGCAGGATTACCAATGTTAAGTCTGATAATGGTCGCGCCTTCATCTTCTAAGCGCTTGGCTTCTTGCAGTACTGGGCCACGAATATCGTAACAAACGTCGCTAAGCTTTTTTGACTTCTTGATCAGGGGCATGTCTAAATCCGTTTTATGATGTTAAAGCGACCAATGAGGGTGCTAGTGATAATAAAAACGGCATGATACGGGCTTATAAGCGGGAATTAAACAGTATAAGTTTTCGTTTAAAGGAATATTATAGGGTTTAGTTCTATAAATTTAAGTATTTAAGATTAATTATGTTGTTATATTTAATTTTACGATAAAAAATACTGTAAATCTTTGGTTGGGGAGTCGTTCGTGTGCTTTTTACAAATTTGTTCATAAATCAATATTTTAGCTGATTAGTAGCCAGTATGTTTAACTAGGCAAAATGTCGTACAGTGCTTCGCTTGGAAATGATCGCTGAGGTAGGGCAAGAATTGTGTAGGATGGGCTATTAAATGGGTTATTTGAGGTAGAAATGAAATCATATCAATGGATATACGATCATGTTATTGAGAGGATTGGCGAGGACACGCTCAAGGTAAGATTTGATCTAGTCAGAAGTGAGACTGAATTAGCGGCATTAAGTGATAACTTTTTATTGTCGAATTTGTCACGTAGGGTGTTTAGAGCGGGTATTAAGCACTCTGTAGTCGATGCAAAATGGCCTGCGTTTGAGAAAGCCTTTTTTGAATTTGATCCATATAAAGTGGCATTAATGAGCGATGATCAGCTGGAAGGGTTGATGCAAAATGATAAAATCATTCGGCATTGGGGAAAAATAAAATCGACTCGATTAAATGCCTTCATGGTGACAGAATATATTGAACGTCACGGTAGCTTCGCTAAGTTTGTTGCCAGTTGGCCCAGCGAAGACATTACTGGACTGTGGGCAGAGCTAAAAAAGCAAGGCTCTCATCTGGGCGGGAACTCAGGTGCCTATTTTTTACGTCTCATAGGAAAAGATACCTTTGTACTCACCGATGATGTTGTCGCTGCTTTAAAGGCACAAGGTATAGTGGATAAAAAGCCTACTTCTAAAAGAGACTTGGCAGCTACCCAGCAGGCGTTTAATCAGTGGCATAATGAGTCAGGTATGCCGTACAGTCATCTTAGTCGATTACTGGCGCATACCGTCGGTTGGTAATTGTTTTGCACAGTACCCATATAGCAGATGTTGTTGGCTATCGAGGGGTTAGTGTCTGAAGAAACTCTGTGAGAGAGCTTGCGATTTTTCGCACGGGTTTTTTGCCGGGGATTTCGTACCATACTTCACCACTGCTATTGTCGATGCAGAGCATACCGTCTTCTGAAGTCGTCAGGGCAAAGAAGAAGGATAGAGTATGTTTACGCTTGCGTTTATCCAGTGCTTGACCTAATAAATTAGCACGTAGTCGCTCCATATCCTCTTGATTCCATACTTGTAATAACTCTAAGTCACCATCACCAGTTTTTGCAAACAGGTGATTTGACCAATAGCTAGAGTAATACTCAATAATGTCTGGGTGAATCTGGATATCTAAAGCAGCGCCGAGTCTGTCGAACATGTCCTGTTGGCTTTGCTTGACAGGCTGCCAGTGACAATTCTCACCCAGCTCGGGGGTATCGTTGTAAAGATAGCACTGCGAGGGCCACTGATCGTCATACTCGACTGTTAAGGCATTTGGGTCGTCGCGATGTAGGTTTTGAGCTCGAGTAAAAAATTGTGCAAGTAAAGTGGCTATTTGATTAGAGTATGGGGTGTCAGCTGTTGTCATGAAGTTGTAGTCACAATTTAGATGGTTATTGGTTTCATTAAAGCAAAGGGATAATCTATAAAGCATAGAGAATAATCTAATCTGGGTGGTAAATGCTAATAAATAAGATCTCTATGATGGATTGTACGCATGGGAAGGTCAAATTGAGGTGCGGCTTTAATGGCAAGTGTGAGTAATAATTAGCCCAGAGAAACTGGGCATTGTTTGAATATTGAACGCGATAGGGTGAATAACGAGCAAAAAGTAAATTAATTAGATAAAGTTGCGATAATGGTTTGACATCACAGTGGAATTAACTAGAATTCGCACCTCAAGTTTGAGGCAAAGAAAAACGCTTCGAACGGGTTTAAATAAAATGAAAATTTTATTAAAACAATTTACCATGTGGAGTGGTAGTTCAGTTGGTTAGAATGACTGTCTGTCACCGTAAGCGCTGGTTGCGGGTTTTAAGAACCCTTATAAAATCTTTACCATGTGGAGTGGTAGTTCAGTTGGTTAGAATACCTGCCTGTCACGCAGGGGGTCGCGGGTTCGAGTCCCGTCCATTCCGCCACTAACTTAAGGTTGGTGTTTATTAAAATGGCAAACTGTTATATCAAATGTGCTCGATATAACATAGTGACTAGAGCCATGTACAGTGGGAGTGTAGCTCAGCTGGGAGAGCGTCGCCCTTACAAGGCGAATGTCGGGAGTTCGAACCTCTCCACTCCCACCACTTATCTTGTTTAATATCCTCTTTTATTGTTTTCAACATCTCTCTTACAGATTTATATCTGGAATATTTATATGGATTTTCAGTCCAAATTTGCACTAAATTGTCAAATCCTCAACGCTGACCTTTACCGTCATCACCGTCTATCTGTGCAGTTAATTCGTGCCGATCAAGTTCATGGCCTGGTTAGTGGCAACAAGTGGTTTAAATTAAAATATTCGCTGTTAGGCGCTATCGAGAAAAATATAGGTCAGGTAGTTAGCTTTGGTGGTGCATATTCCAATCATATTCATGCGCTGGCCTATGCCGCTAATGCTCTAGGGCTGAAAAGTGTTGGTCTTATTCGCGGGCAGTGGAGCGAGGATAACCAAACGCTGCAAGATGCCAGGTCTTGGGGGATGCAATTAATTAGTCTCACGCGCGAACAGTATCGACAAAAGCACGATGCCGATTTCATTAAAAACCTTCAAGCGCAGTACCCGCAAGCGATGATTATTCCTGAGGGTGGCTCTAATAATACGGCATTAAAGGGCGTTGCAGAATTGATGGGTCTGATAGAGCAGCAGGCAACAGGCTTGGATTGTCTTGTTGCCGCTTGTGGAACTGGTGGTACCTTGGCTGGATTGATAGCGGGAGCGCGCTCAACCCAGTCAGTATTGGGAATACCTGTGTTGAAAGGGGCGGGTTTTTTAAACAATGATATTGAGCGGCTATTATACAATGCTAAATTAAACGCGAAGTGTGCCTGGCAGTTAGATTTAGAGGGGCATTACGGAGGTTATGCTAAAGTGAAAACTGAGCATTTAGTCCATATGGCAGCGTTGGAGCAACAGCATAATGTTATGTTAGACCCAGTGTATACTGCGAAGATGTGGCGAAGGTTTGACGAGTTGGTCACACAAGGTTTTTTTGCCAGTGGTAGCAAAATAGCGTTATTGCATTCAGGTGGACTACAGGGGCGAAGAGGCTTTGGGCTTGAAGTGGCAGGCTTGAAAAATAACTAACTCAAGCTCAATGTTAAAAGCTGTTTTAGCGATTGATAGGCACCTGCTGGTCGGTTTTAAGCAACGAAATCTACTTATAGCTGAGACTGTTTTTTTACTCTATAATCTGAGTTCTATTGAATGACCTAGGTGCTTTTTTTGATGACAAAGTTTCACAATATCGGTTTGATAGGTAGGTTGGGCAGTAAAAAAGTTGTAGATACATTAAAAAGCATGATTAGCTTTTTGACCGATCAGAACTTCAATATTATTTTAGATCGGCGCGTAGCCGATTTAATGCCCGGTCACGGTTTACAAATTTCCAGTAAAAAGTCGATGGGCAAGCTGTGCGATTTGGTGATTGTGGTCGGTGGTGATGGTAGCTTACTAGGGGCTGCCAGAGCATTGGCGCGATACGATGTTCCGCTGTTAGGGGTTAACCGTGGCCAGTTGGGTTTTTTGACCGATATATCCCCAAGCGAATTTGAGACGAAATTTAAAGAAATACTGGCGAATAAGTACACTGAAGAGGAGCGGTTTTTATTAAAGGTTGAAGTCACCCGCAATGGTGAAATTGTCGGCGAAGCTGATGCACTCAACGATATGGTGCTGCATCCGGGTAAAGCAACTAGGATGATCGAATTTGATCTCTATGTTGAGGGTGACTACGTCTACACGCAGCGTTCGGACGGTTTAATTATAGCAACTCCCACAGGTTCTACCGCCTATTCCCTTTCAGGGGGTGGCCCCATTATGCACCCGAAGTTAGATGCGCTGGTGCTAGTGCCAATGTTCCCACATACTTTATCTTCAAGGCCTATCGTGGTCGATGGTAACAGTGAATTACGCATTATTATTAGCGATGAAAACGAAACGTATCCGATTGTTTCCTGTGATGGGCAAGTGAGTATTAACTTAGCGCCCGGTGATGTTATCACCATAACTAAACATCAACATAAACTCAAATTGCTGCACCCCGAAGGTTACAATTTTTATCGCACTTGTCGTGAAAAATTGGGCTGGAGTGTCGGTGTGACTAGAAAGACCACGAGTGCTGAAAAATGATCAAACAATGTGATGCTCAGGGCTACGATATTATCGGCGATATCCATGGCTGTGCCTTAGCTTTGAAATTACTGTTGGTAAGGTTAGGTTATTCAAAGCGCAATGGCGTGTATTATCATGCGCGACGAAAAGTGGTTTTTCTCGGTGATATTATTGATCGAGGCCCGCGTATTCGTGAGGCTCTACATTTAGTCCGCGATATGGTCGATGCCGGTAATGCGCACATAGTGATGGGCAATCATGAATACAATTATTTAAGTTATAGTACCTCGGGTGAATCCGTGCATATGCCCTATCTGCGCGAGCACACCTCTAGACACCAGAGAATACTGCAAGCGACTATCGATCAACTGGCTAATTACCCTGCAGATCAAAAGGATTTTTATCAGTGGATGATGAAATTGCCGGTGTTTTTAGAATTTGATACATTTCGAGTGGTACACGCCTGCTGGCATCAAGAGTTAGTTACTCAGATGTTGCAGGTCACTGGCTCAAATGTTATCGATTCTGAATTTCTCTACCACTCGGCTGTGCGCGACACTTTTGAATGGACAGTTATGGATAGATTGTTACGCGGTACACAAATTAAACTGCCCAATAATGAAACCATGACTTGCAGGGATGGTTTTGTGCGCCAGTTCTTTAGAACCAAGTTTTGGATGGAGCATCCAGAGTTGTACGGCGAGGTGGTTTTTCAGCCTGATCCACTGCCTAATAATATGTTGCATCGGGTGCTCTCGAAAAAAGAATTAGAAAATCTTTACTATTATTCGCCCAGTGAAAAAACCTTGTTTATAGGGCACTACTGGTGCGAGGGCAAACCTGCACCTATTACACCAAACATAGCGTGCCTAGATTATAGTGCAGTAAAATTTGGTCAACTAGTCGCCTATCGTTACGATTTTGAAACGGTACTCAGTGCTGATAAATTTGTCAGTGTCGATGTGCGCACAGAGGTTTAAACACAGTGCAAGATTCTGCGATGATAATGGTATTTAAAGCCGAACTAAAGGTTGATCTTAGTAGTTTTACTGAGCATTTGTGGAAACTGAAAATACGCCATCGGGTGGTATTTGAAGACATGCAAATACTGGTTGTAGAGGATGAGCGCAGTGCTGCGGTCGTGATGCAATTATACAACCACTGGCAAGTGCGAGGCGAGTTCCCACAGGCGATACTCGAAGAACTACAGGTCACTGAAACGCAGTTGTCAAAGGTAAAAAAATCCATAGACATCCGCAAAATACCACTGGTAGTGATACTCTTGGGCTTGAGTCTGCTGTTTAGTATGGTGATTGAATTTGGAGAGAATACTGAAGCGTTAAAATATTTCACCATCACCGACTTCCAGATATTTGGCAATCAGGTCAACTACTTTGATTTGGCGCATAATTTTGAAACTTTTGAAGTGTGGCGCTTTATCAGTCCGATTTTTATTCACTTTAATATTCCTCATATTGTCTTTAACAGCTTGTGGGTTTGGTTGGTGGGTTCTGCCATCGAAAAACGTCAAGGTACGTTAACCTTGCTGTTGGTCGTAGTGGTCGCAGCACTAGCGTCAAATATTGGCCAATACTATGTCTCTGGACCTATATTTGGTGGCCTTTCTGGGGTGGTCTACGCGGTTATTTGTTATGCCTGGCTCTGGGATAAATTACAAAAAGATAAGTTGTTTGTGGTCTCAAATGGGCTGATGGGTTTCATGTTAGTGTGGCTGGCATTTGGCTACACTGGACTGTCTAGTCAGTTGGGCATGGGTAATATTGCCAATACCGCACACTTGGTGGGTTTAATCAGTGGCTTATTGATGGTGCCAGTGATGATCATCATTAAGTCGCGAACGGCTCGCGGATAAATATATAAGAATTGGGTAATATTGGCAATCCCGAATTTGACGGGTTTAATCAGTGGTCTAATAAAAGGTGCCAGTGATGATCATCATTAAGTCGCGAACGACTCGCGCATAAATAATACCCTCGAAGAGGGCGTACAGGATGATGCGGGTTAATCATCTTTTTAATAGGATAAATTGAGTTTACTATGAACTACGATGAGCTAATCGGCAAAATGACGCCGCAGATGCACCAGTCAATTAAATCGGCGATCGAATTGGGCAAGTGGCCAGACGGGAAAAAGATGACGGCTGAGCAGCTACAAATATGTATGCGTGCCGTGATTAAATATGACCAGAACCTGCCTGAAGAACAGCGTACTGGTTACATTGATCGGGCCCGTGAAGATGGAACTATCAAAGGAATTAATCCGCTAGAAGAGCAAGTGATTAAATTCCACTAAGTGCTCAATGCAAAAAAACATCGAACGCCTAAAACTGCAACATAGCGGTACGGCGATAATAAATAATTAATGCCAGACAAGAATAAATGCCAATACTAAGATCGGGTAGCATGCAGAAAATGCGTGTTGAACTCAGTGATACCATTCAGTACTTTTTAGAGTTAGATGACCAGCCTTTGTTAATGAATGAGTTACTTGGCAAAGAGGTTTATTTAAAAAACCTAGGTGAGATTCACTGCAGCCACTGTGATCGACTGACTAAAAAAAGTTTTAGCCAAGGTTATTGTTATCCCTGCTTTAAGAAACTCCCCCAGTGTGACTTGTGCATGATGAGTCCTGATCGTTGCCATTTCCACTTGGGTACCTGTCGCGATGAAGAATGGGGTAAATCAGTGTGCTTTAACGAGCATATCGTCTATCTTGCCAACTCGTCAGGCATCAAAGTGGGTATTACTCGCGCCACCCAAGTACCTACTCGTTGGATTGATCAAGGTGCTGTCGAGGCACTGCCTATCTTTAGGGTGAAAACTCGACAGCAGTCAGGTCTGGTGGAGAAAATTATCGGTCAGCATATTAGCGATAAAACCAATTGGCGGAAAATGCTCAAAGGCGAAGTTAGTGAAGTTGATTTAGTGGCGATGCGCGATGAGTTATTGCAGAAGTGTCGTACTGAGCTAGCGCAGTTAAGTGCCGAGCATGGGCTGCAAAGTATTTTGCCGATTACCGGGGTGGAAGTGCAGCAGCTACATTATCCGGTCGCTGAATATCCAAGTAAAGTCAGCTCGCATAATCTCGATAAAACCGAGTTAATCAGTGGTGTGCTTAAGGGCATTAAAGGTCAGTATTTAATCTTAGACACAGGAGTGGTTAACCTGCGCAAATATACGTCTTACCAGATGGAGTTTGGGCTGGTTGAATAGAGATGCATTAGGCCCAGTCTAAATCATCGAGGGTTGGATTTTTCACCGCTGGTTTTATCGATGAAAATAGCTCAACACACCGCTCTTGGCAAAGCTAATTCGAAGTTTCGAGTTAGCTTGCTGTGGGTTCTAGATTGTCGATCTAAACCACTGATGAATTATTGCTAAGTTTATAAAATTATAGGGCAGCAGCACTGTCCTATCTAGCGCTTTTGATTATAATGATCCCTATCAATAGATTATATGTTTTATAGGGGTTTTCTATGTCTCAGCCGAACGTTATATATTTAAAAGACTACCAAGTACCCGCGTTTTTGATCGATCATACCCAGTTACACTTTGAGTTAATGACTGATTATACCCAAGTGAGTGCGACACTGACTATGCGTCGCAACCCAGAGTCAACAGAGCCGAGCGCCGATTTGTTTTTACATGGCGATAAAGAGCTCACATTATTATCCCTTCAGATTGATGGCGAGCAATTGTCTTCCTCTTCCTTCCAGCGCGATGATAATGGCCTCACCTTGTATAATCTGCTGGATGCATTTTCTCTAAAAATAGTCACCCAAATCTATCCTGATAAAAATACTGCCCTAGAGGGTCTCTATCGATCCGGTGGCATGTTCTGTACTCAGTGCGAAGCTGAGGGTTTTAGGCGCATCACCTTTTTTCAAGACAGACCTGATGTAATGTCAGTTTTTGATACCACTTTAAGTGCAGATAAGGCGCTCTATCCGGTTTTACTCTCCAATGGTAACTTAGTGGACTCGGGGGACAGTGCTAAAGGCCGCCATTTCGCCTCCTGGCATGATCCACACCCAAAGCCAGCGTATTTGTTTGCCCTGGTAGCCGGAGATTTGGCGCACATTGAAGCGTCTTTTACCACTATGTCAGGTAAAGAGATCAGCTTAAAAGTGTTTGCCGATGCCAAAGATTTAGACAAATTAGACTACGCGATGCAATCTCTTAAAAAATCAATGCGCTGGGATGAACAAGTCTATGGTAGAGAGTATGATTTAGAAGTATTTAACATCGTTGCCGTCGACTTTTTTAACATGGGCGCGATGGAGAATAAAGGGTTAAATATTTTTAATACCTCCTGTGTGTTGGCTCACCCTGAAACAACCACCGATGCGAGTTTTCAGCGTGTCGAAGCGATAGTTGCCCACGAATATTTCCATAACTGGTCAGGTAACCGAGTTACCTGCAGGGATTGGTTTCAACTGAGTTTAAAAGAGGGCTTCACCGTATTTCGCGATTCGCAATTCTCAGCGGATATGAATTCAAGCACCGTGAAACGTATAGAAGATGTTCGATTATTGCGCACGGCGCAGTTCTCCGAAGATGCAGGGCCGATGGCGCATGCTATTCGCCCGGCCTCGTTTATCGAAATATCGAATTTTTACACTATGACCGTGTATGAAAAAGGCGCTGAAGTGGTCCGTATGTTGCACACCTTTTTAGGCGCTGAAAAATTCCGCGAGGGTAGTGATCTGTATTTTTCCCGTCACGATGGGCAGGCGGTGACGACCGATGATTTTATCAGTGCCATGCAAGATGTCAGTGGTCGGGATTTTAGTCAGTTCAAGAATTGGTATAATCAGGCGGGCACCCCGGTATTAACAGTAACGGATGAGTACGATGCACAGTTGCAGTGCTATCAAATTCATATTAGTCAATATTGTCCAGCCACTCCTGGGCAGACTGAGAAACTTCCCTATCATCTGCCATTTTGTCTGGGCTTATTGGATGAGAATGGTAGCGATATCGAATTGGCCGAAGGCGAAAGCAGCTTGTTAGAGTTGACTGAGACTTCCCAGACCTTTGTTTTTCACAATATAGCGGTCAAACCTGTTCCCTCTTTACTGCGAGGGTTTAGTGCACCGGTTAAACTTGAATACGCTTACAGCCGTGAGCAGTTAGTCTTTTTGATCAGTCATGACGCAGATGGCTTTAACCGCTGGGAGGCGTCACAAAAGCTAGCCGCCGAAATTATTCTAGAGTTGGTTGATAAGCTGATCAATGGCGAAGAACTCTCACTTGATCCCTGTTTAGTTGAAGCCTATCGCGCAGTGATTAGCGATGAGAATTTGGATAAGGCGATGATCACCCAAGTGATCACTTTACCCTCTGAGCAATACTTAGCGCAGTTATGCACTGAAGTTGATGTCTCTAATATTCATCGTGCCAGACAATTTGTGCGGCAACAGTTGGCGGCTGCACTGGAGAGCGAATTTTTAGCAGCCTATCAAGGCGCGCGACAAGCTGCAGGGCGTTATGACCCAAGTGCACAAAGTATTGCCAAGCGCTCACTGCAAAATTTAAGCTTGGGCTATTTAATGGCGCTGAATAAAGAGAGTCATTTAACCCTAGCGCGTAGACAATACGATACAGCGGATAACATGACCGACAGCATGGCTGCATTGGCGCTAGTGGTGCATTCGCAATTTACCCAAGTTGCAGAGGACTTGTTGAGCAATTTTTATCTAAAATGGCAAGAAGATACCCTGGTGATCAATCAATGGTTCTCGGTTCAGGCGAGCGATCCAAAAGCTGGAACACTGGCTAAGGTACAGCAGTTGATGAAGCATCCGGCCTTTGATTTTGTCAATCCCAATAAAGTGCGTAGTTTAGTGGCTTCGTTCTGCATGCAAAACCCGATTAACTTTCACGCCGAGGACGGCAGTGGTTATCTGTTTTTGGCGGATCAAATCATCGCATTAGACAAAACCAATCCGCAGTTGGCCGCCAGACTGATTGGGCCCCTGTCAAAGTGGAGTAGCTATGCCAAGGTGAGACAATCACAAATCAGGGAGCAGCTCAATCGTATTCTAGGCAGTGGGGAGCTCTCAGCAGATGTCTATGAAGTGGTGACTAAATCACTTGCATGAGTGGTTTACTGTCAGTAATTTTATTATTCTGACGTTATAGAGTTAAGAGGATTGATAGAACTTAGTACATAGGCTAAGGTCAATCTTGGATAGGGATCACTTGTGTTTGGAAGTGATTTAGTAACGGCTCGAATCAGGACGTGATTCGGGCTTATAGAATATTAAAAATGGATATCAATATGGCGCGTACAATTTCCAGTGATGATAAATTCGACCTGCAACAGAATTTTCGTCGCTTTATTAAATTTCATGATTTATTTCAGCAACACAACGAACAATTTAAAAGTGCCAAGGCCAGTAGAGTGTGGATAGCAGCGGTAGTAGCGATTGTTTTTGCCATGGGCTCCTCATTCTTTATGGGGGTTGCCGCCGGACTTTTTGGCCTGTATTTTTATCGAGTTATTAGCGCCAATATGCAAAAAAGTAGCGCGGAAGAAGGGCGTGAAAGTGCCGAGCGTTGGTTTGCTGCTAAGAGTTTAAAGTTTGAGGGTCGAGTCTTGTATCACTTTGAAGATAATATGCTTGAAACTCCGCTCGACCCTTTTGATGATAGCATCTATGGCTAACGCGAATGATCTCCTGGTGACTTAGCTATATATATTACAGTAGGTGTGTAAATAAAGGATTATGGCCAAGACAGAATTCCAAGGGTTAACCAAGCGTACCCGCACCATGTTAGCGTCTAATGAAAATTTAAGCGTTGATTTTAAACGCGAGGCTAGCGGTGTTAAAAGCAGTGATTTTGTCGCCTTTGCCAATGCCAATGGCGGCACATTATTGATAGGTGTCGATGAATACACCTCTGAAAATGGTCTGCAGCGCGGTAGAGTTGTGGGCTGTGCCGTTAATGATAAGGCGCGATTAGCGCTGATTAATAAAGCCCTAGAGTGTACCCCAAGCATTAATATTTTAGTGATTGCCGAAAATCTGCGGCGCAAGCCTATGTTACGTATTGAAATTCCCGCCGATCAAAATCGCCCCTTTTGCAACTCGCGCGGCGAGTATAGTGTCAGAGCTGATGGTCGTAATCGAGCGCTCTACCCGAGTGAATTATTAGACATTTTTTTAGATTCAGAATCAGCACTGTTCTCCAATCGATTTAAAAGGGCGGTGGGAAAATTAGAACAGCAAGTTAAACTCATCAATACGGCGCTCAATGATGATCTACAAAATGTCAGTAACAGTATCGAAAACTTTGAAGGTCAATTACACAAAGCCTTCGTGCGAATAGGTCAGCTCACTGATAGCAGTAAAAAGCGCACTCGAAGTTTATTACATAGCGTACAAAATAATCAACACAGTTTAGTTAACCTAGAGCGAGCGATGGTTGAAGATGTCAGCGCTGAGATGCACGCAGATCACTTTGAAATACTCACCGCTAAACTGGATCGACTCACCGCTCTACTGAAAGATAAAAAGGCAGATAATTCGGATTAATATGGCACAACTCAAAGATAAGAAAGGCTGGGTGTTTGATCTAGATGGCACTTTAACCATAGCAGTACATGATTTTGCACAGATGCGTCGTACCTTAGAAATGGCCCCTGATGCGGATATATTAGCCACCATCGCCGCACTTCCTCAACCGGAACGTATGCGACAAACGCTTAAACTCGACCAATTAGAAGAGCAGTATGCCCAGCAGGCTCGCGCTGCGACAGGTGTGTTAGAACTGATCCCCAGGCTGGCACAACAGGGCTGTAGATTGGGTATTTTTACCCGCAATACCAAGGCGATGGCGCAGGTGTCACTAGAGGCAATAAACCTCGCTCAATATTTTGCTACCGAGTTCATCATAGGCCGCGATGACGCCCCGCACAAGCCCAATCCACAAGGGTTAAATAGCCTGTTAGAGGGTTGGCAATTAACCGCCGAACAGGCGGTGATGGTCGGTGATTTTAAGTATGATTTAGAGACGGGCAGAGCCGCGGGTGTGACCACAGTACATGTCGCTACCGACCAGCGGCGCTGGCCTGAACTAACAGATTATTGCTTTAGCTCACTGTCGGATATTCATCAGAAGCTGTAGTTGATTCAGATCCCGTCGCTTAAGCATTATGGTGTGGATTGATGATGATTTGCACCGAAATTCACCTTGAATTTCTAGTAGAGACCACTTCCTAATATTATTTGGCTAAGTAAATTTAGCCAAATAATTTGACTAAATAAAATTAGTCAGATATCCTTGGCTAATAAAATTTAGCCAAGGAGTTATCATGTCTGCTTTGACGCCTTTAAAAAGCTCACTCGGTCAACCTGCCGAAGGGGAGCGAAAATATTTTCACCGACCTGCCGTGGTTAAAAAAATTCAACGTCAGCTCAATAATAATGAACACTTACTTATTTCTGCACCGCGAAGAATTGGTAAAAGCTCGATTTTAAAATACTTAAAAAACAACCCAGCTTCTGGGGCTATTAATTTGTATATCGCGGTGCAAAGTGTCGATAGTAGCGATGAGTTCTTTAAAAAACTGTTTAATGAGTTAATCAAAAATGCAGCAGTATTTAAAAGTGTTGAACAGTATTTACAGGGTATCAAGCAAAACCTTAAAAATTATATCACTAGAATTACCGACGTAGAGTTTTCAATCACAAAATTGTCGGCCAAAGTCACGGTGGGTGATAGTGAGCCGATTGATTATTATCAAGAGTGTCTGGCTATTTTTACAGCGCTCGAGCGTCATCAGCGTATTAGTATTTTCTTTGATGAGTTCCCGGATGTACTGACTAATATTCGCGATAAAAACTTAGCCATTAAATTTTTACAGCAGCATCGAGATCTGAGAGAGGCGCTCAGTGATAAAGCGCTCAATTTTGTCTACACTGGCTCTACAGGTTTAAAAAATGCCGTCAAAAGATTGGATAGGCTCGATCTTATCAATGATATTTACGAAATAAAAATTCCTCCATTAACGACCATAGAAGCATTTGAACTACTGTCGCGCTTGGCGTTAGGTTATGCGGAATATAACGCTTATTTTACGCTAACAGAGAAAACCAAGTGTTACATTACCGAAAAAATCAGTTGGAAATTACCTTATTATATGCAAATTATTTGCAGTGAGTTATTTGAGCAGTATGAAGACGACGGTATTGAACTCACTGAAACAAGTGTTGATGCGGTATTAACTGCAATCGTGAGAAGTAATTCAACCCATGCTGATTATTTCGAAAATTGGAAGCGGCGGTTGCGCAGCTCGTTTTTAGAGCGGGAATACCCCTTTGCCATCGAAGTGCTAAATTATATTGCCATTCATGAGCGGATCACCGCGGCCGTATTCCACGATCTGTCCGTAAAACATCAGGTTGATGATCATCATTATGTCTTAGATGTATTAATTCACGATGGCTATATTAGCGAAGATCGCCAACAGTATGGCTTTAACTCGGTATTGTTAAAAGAGTGGTGGTACATCAATGTTGCAACCTAATGAAAAGGCGTTTATTTACAATCCAGCAAACCAGAGTGAAGCGCAATTAATCGACGCGTTTGTGATTCGCGGTAAAGAGTTTGGCAAAATACGTCGTGAGTTACTGGCTGCTGATCTTAAGTGCAACGCTCAGCATTTTTTAATTGAGGGGCAGAGAGGAACGGGAAAAACCTCATTACTGTTGAGAGTGGGTTATGAAATCAACAGTAATCCTGCGCTGCATCACTTGATCGCCGTGCAATTTGCTGAAGAGCAATACGGTATTTTTGATCTGTGTAGATTGTGGGAAAAAACCGCAGAGATTTTAGAAGAATCCAGCGGTTTTGCAGGTTTAAGTGAGGCGTTAGAGTCTCACAGTGAAGAAGATAATTACGCCATAGAGTGCTTTGATATTATAGAGCGCAGGCTGATTGCCCAAGATAAGCGGCTAGTGCTGCTGTTAGATAACGTCGGTGATATTTTTGATAAGCTCTCTGATATTGAACAAAAGCGCTTAAGAGATATTTTTCATAACTCCACGCATTTACAGTTAATCGCAGCCTCGGCAAAAACTTTAGAATTTACCTATCGGCATGACCAGCCTTTCTTTGAGTTTTTTCAAACCATAAAACTGCAAGGACTCGATCAGACTGAAGTACGATCGCTACTGGCGCAGTTAGCCATTGGCGCACCCGACAAGGTAAAAGTAATTATTGAGCAGCAACCGCAGCGCATTGAAGTCATCAGGCGTCTCACAGGCGGTATCCCCCGCACTATCGTATTGCTATTTGAAATACTAGTGGATGACAGCGCCAATGTGTTTGAAGATTTGGCCCATATTTTGGATAGAGTAACCCCCTTGTATAAACATCGCATGGATGACTTGCCAAAACAGCAGCAGGCGATTATGGATGCACTGGCACTATATTGGGATGCCGTAGGCGCTAAAGAAATTGTTAACAGCTTACAGAAGCGCGGTTTTAACACTAAAAAGGTGGCGGCGCAGCTGATACTGCTAGAGAAAAATGGTTTGGTAGAGTCGCGTTTAGTCGATAAAAAAAATAAGATCTACCAACTGCAGGAGCGTTTTTTTAATATCTGGTACTTAATGCGCTATGGCCGGAAAAAAGATAAAACGCAGATTTTATGGTTGGTTAGTTTTTTGAAGGCCTGGTGTACACCAGAGGATTTAATTAATCGCAGTAAGTTACATATTCAGTCAGCCAAAAATCATAAGCTAAGTGCCAGAGGTGGCTACCATATGGCCGAGGCGTTAGCGGAGTTGGTGGATGATACTGGCATGCAACATAAAATATTGCAAGCTACCCGCGCCTCATTGCAGGCAGAGCACCCTGAATTAGCAGAGCAATTGAGTCGTTCAGATCGTGAATTAATGGCATTAGCTGACGAGAAATTTGCAGAGGGGGATTTTGAGGCTGCGATAGTGCCACTGCAAGTATTAGTCGGTAAAGGCTATGTTAATGCTCTTAATAATATAGGGCTTCTTTATATTAATCAACAAGATACCCAACAGGCGATAGACTGCTACCAGCAGGCGATTGCTAAAGGGCATGTGAGCGCTTTATTTAATTTAGCTCACCTTTATGCTAATCAAAAAGATTACTCGCAGGCAATAGACTACTATCAGCAGGCGATTGCTAAAGGTCACGTTAGCGCTTTAAATAATTTAGCGACCCTTTATGCTAATCAAAAAGACTACCCACAGGCGATAGACTACTACCAGCAGGCGATTGCTAAAAGTGACGTTGAGGCTCTTCATAATTTAGCTAAACTTTATGCTGAACAAAAAGATTATCCGCAGGCGATAGATTACCTCCAGCAAGTGATTGCCACGGGTGACGTTAATGCTCTTAACAATTTAGCGAACCTTTATGCTGATCAAAAGCAATACCCGCAGGCTATAGACTACTACAAGCAGGCGATTGCTAAAGGTGACGTTGAGGCTCTTAATAATTTAGCGATCCTTTATGATAATCAAAAGGATTACCCGCAGGCGATAGACTACTACAAACAGGCAATTGCTAAAGGTGATGTTAACGCTCTTAATAATTTAGCGATTCTTTATGCTGATCAAAAAGATTACCCGCAGGCGATAGACTGCTATCAGCAGGTGATTGCCAAAGGTGATATAAACACTAGTTCAGCTGCAATGAACGAATTAGCTTGGCTCTACTACCAGTTATATAGCGAGCCAGAGCAGAGCTTAAACCTAATTAAACGATCTGTTGAACTAAAAGCTGGGATGGACAATACCCATAGTTTAGCGATTATTCTCCTTTGGCAGGGCGAGTATCGACAATCTGTTACAGCGTTTAAAGTGGCATTAAACGAATTTTTCATACTCGAATATACCGAGAAAGTTATCGAGTATTTTATCTTGCTGTTGGCGCAGCAACAGTATCATTTGGCTCTCGAATTAATGACAGAATTTGCTGAGCTTAAAGGCCGCTATAAGCCGCTCTATTTTACATTGATGCATTTATTAAAAGATCAATACCCTAAGGAGAATTTAAAAATGGGCAGTGAATTAACCGAAACGGTGGATGAGATTTTACAAAAAGTAGCGGATAAAAAAGCCACGCTGGCTTTGAGTTAATGCTCGAATCTAGCTAAACACTAGCCGCTGTTGGCGGCTAATGTTGGTTGATTGAGGCTACTGCTGAAAAGGATACACCGATCCCAACTGCAGTATCTGGGTGAGTTCATCCAATGCCGCTCTAGACTCAAGCAGCAACTGTGGATCTGCCAAATCAGCCTCGCTTATTCTGTCTCTATAATGTGCCGCCACCCAAGTATTTAAACGCCCGTACAAACGATCATTGATAAAAGTCGCCTGATTGGCTGCGGCTATTTCAGCCTCATTCATCACCACTCGCAAGCGCAGGCATGCGGGGCCGCCACCGTTGGACATGCTCTGTTTTAGATCAAATACCAAGGTTTGGTCGATGGGGCTGTCGCCATTGACTAGTGATTCTAAATAGCGCCATACCCGCGGGTTGTTTTCACACTCTTGGGGGATCACTAAGGCGGTCTTGCCATTGGGTAGTGATAACAGTTGGCTGTTAAATAAATAACTGCTGACCGCATCTTCCACACTGATCAAATCGGTGGGTGCTTCGATAATATGGAAATTATCACCCATCTTTTGCAGTAGTTCAGCTTTGACCGATGACTGTTGCAAAAAGGCCTGCTGGTGGCAAAAAAGTAGGTTGGCATTGCCGACTGCAATCACATCGTTGTGGAATACCCCAGCGTCGATGATATCTGGATGCTGCTGGGCATAGACCACATGGCTGTCACTTAACTGGTGCAATCGAGCGATAGCCTGTGAGGCTTCTAAAGTCTGTCGTGCGGGATACTTTTGGGGAGCCACTTGGGCAGTATTAAACGCCTCTTTGCCATAGACGAAAAACTCTACACCGCGCTCGCCATACTGGTGGCAAAAACGGGTGTGATTGGCCGCGCCCTCATCACCAAAATGATCGACACTGGGTAGGGCGTCGTGATGGGCAAAATGTTGACTGTCCTTAAAAGTGGCCTTTAGGATATTACCGGTCACTGCGTGCTCGATAGAGCGGTGAAATTTGTTGCTTAAGTTAGCTGGGGTAAAGTGAATTTTGTTATCGGCGGTATCGGCGCTCGGGGAGATAGTGGCCGCGTTCGCGGTCCACATACTGGAGGCGGAACAGCAGGTGGCGAGTATTTGAGGCGCCTGTTTGGCCGCTTGGGCTAATACATTGGCATCGGTACCGCTAAAGCCCAATTTGCGCAAGGTGTGTATGTCTGGGCGCTCCTGAGGGGCTAATACCCCTTGGGTCATACCCATATCGGCAAGGGCTTTCATTTTGGTGAGGCCCTGTAGCGCCGCCTTTCTAGGGTTGGCTACTTGGGCTTGATTGTTTTGGGAGGCGATATTGCCAAAAGACAATCCGGCGTAATTGTGGGTAGGTCCGACGAGACCATCAAAGTTGACTTCAAGCGCTTGCATGGCAGTGCTCCTTAGCACAAGGGCTGCTGATAGAGCCCTTGCGCGTGGTTAATAGTGGTGGCTTACAGCGTTAATCCCGGCGATAAATTTTCCGGCATCAACAGCGTATCAGTTTCCATGCCGGCCACTGGATAGGCGCAGTAATCCGCCGCGTAGTAAGCGCTGGCACGGTGGTTGCCACTGGCACCGACACCACCGAAAGGTGCCGCTGAACTAGCGCCTGTGGTCTGTTTGTTCCAGTTGACAATACCGGCGCGGATGCGACGGTAAAACTCATGGTACTGCTCTTTGCTATCACTAAACAAGCCGGCAGCCAGGCCAAACTGGGTGTTATTGGCGCCGCTAATCGCGTCGCTGAACTGATCGTAGCGAATCACTTGTAGCAATGGGCCAAAGTGTTCTTCATCAGGTAGCGAATCAATGGCACTGACATCGATTAGGCCGGGGCTAACAAAACCTGTGCCCGCTTTCAGCTTAGTGAGTTCAA
>JABSRA010000057.1 GCA_013215445.1 Oceanospirillaceae bacterium | reverse complement strand
GCAGCTGATCTTCTAATTGTGCTAAGCTTTTTTGTACCTTGATAATGACTAGATCATAGGGGCCGTTGAGTGGACTCATTGAATTTATACAATCAATAGGTGGTAGTCCATTACTCTTAAGATTAGCGTTCGTGGCTAATTGTGAAATGTAAGAGTCACTTTGCATACTGGGAGCAAGGGCATGTAAAGCGACGCTCAATGCGCCAAAGTGATCGTTGATAATGAGCACATTGGCAGTTGGGGAGGTTTTCTGCAATTGTGCCAAATGATTAAGTATTAATTCATCGCTTGCATCCCAGGCACGAAGTTGTTCGTTTGAGCGCTGCGGATAACGGTTTAAAGTAAACTCACCTTGTGTAACATTTAAAGAGGTTTGCATAGTGGAAACTTGTGCCTGTAAGCTAAAAAACTTAATATTATCACAAGCTTGTTTTTGCTGAAATGCTGGGCTCCAATTATTGTCGGTAATTTGGGCTGCCAAGTGCTTTCATTTAAGCTTTAGGTTTTCGCACACAACAGCTTGTAGTACAATTCGAGCAGATAATCATTGGAGGGTACATTTAGTGATCAAATATAAATATCTTAGCATTTTGCTATTGGCAACAACATTTGTTGGCTGTGTAGCAACGGCCCAAAAAGACAGTTTAGTCACCTCTGGAGAAGTAGCAGCTCCCATTAATAATCCTCCTCCTCCAGCACCAGCACCAGCACCAGTACGAGCACCAGTCTCCAATAACCAAATAGCGTCTCCAGATGCACTGTCTAGAATTCAATCTCAACTAACCGCTCTGCAAGAGCAGGTTATTAAACTCAGTGGCGATACCTTGGCTATTTTACAATTAAGCCAGTTAACGGTGGCCAACGGTCAAATGTCTACCGCTAATCAACAGCAAGTTGTTAGTAGTACAGCAAATCCACAGGAGATGAATGGGGATTCATTGAATGAGATTTTGAAAAAATTAGAGGATATAGCACCGTCGCCAACCGCAGCTTTTGGCATAGTATCTAGTTATACCGCCAGTAAACAATGGGTATTGATCCGCTTTGATCGATATACAGGTGAAACCTGGCTGGCGGATAATCGGGGATGGAATGCTCTCGGCGAACAGAGCGAATTATCAATATCCCAATATGATGTACATTTAATTCGCGCGGATCAGGATAAAAAAGGCTATGTGGCTTCTAGGATAGATCAGCGCACAGGGGATACTTGGTGGTTGAATAAAAAGCAGTGGGTAGTATATCAATAGTGCAGTCTTTACCCGTCAGTGCAGAACATGAAATCGCAGAAGATAAACTAGATGGCCTACTTAGCACATTTAATGGTCTATTCTTAACGCAAGAGAATACGTTATTAGAACACAGCGAGGATGAGCCCTTATATTTGCCTGCCCTTAATCAAAGTGGCGTCAATAAAATATTGTTCGCACACCGGTTTTTTTCAAGTGCTTTACATGAGATAAGTCACTGGTTAGTAGCAGGTGCTCAGAGACGAAAATTAGAGGATTATGGCTATTGGTATAAGCCAGATGGTAGAAGTGTCGATGAACAGCAGGCATTTGAATCCGTTGAAATACTGCCTCAGGCGATAGAGTGGATTCTCTCGGTAGTTTGTCGACATAACTTTCACTTTAGTGCTGATAACCTCAGTGCTGGGTTCTCTATTAGCGATATGTTTAGACAGCGGGTAAGTCTTAGAGCACAACAGTTAATTGTTGACGGTCTGCCTTCGAGAATGCAGCTTTTAGTGGATGCACTGGCAAAAAGATACGGTACGCAAAGGTTAACGATGACAGTGTTTATCTTACCTGACAATGCTAAACAATTATCCTGAGATTGATTTGGCTATTTATTAATGAGCATATGTATTTTTTTACGCGACTTGTTTGAGCGCGGTAGTCTTACTAAACTCTCTAGCAGAGGTGTAGCTACTTAGGCTCACATGGAGCATAGAGGCTGTGTCCAGCGAAAATGGATAACAACGAAATCGGCATGCTCTGTGCGCCCCGAAGGGCGTTTCTCTACACGTCCGAAATAAGGGGTGATAGCAGGTTGGTGAGATCGCTTGGAAAAAGCTGATTATTCCACTGTGCTGTCTTTCATCTAACACGCTATCAGCGTGCTCTGTTTATGGGTATTAGCCGTTTTTAAGTCCGCTGCGAAAATGCTTGGCTTATGGCTATCTTCCCTAAGTTAAAGTGACAGTCATTTGGTAAACTGAAATGAATAATAATATTTAAAAATTAAGTATTTATAGGAATAGAGTAATCTTGTTTTCGCTGTAATTGTTGTCTAATACAATGACTTATAATGAAGAATATAATGTTAATAATGGGTTTTTTTATCAATGAATATACTTAAAAACTCCCAGGGGGGGAAGATACTGCCTAACTACCTTGATAATAAACAAGGTAGATGGTTTAGAATGCTCTACTTTGGCTTAGTGGCCCTTATGATTCTAGCCCTTATTGTGGTGGGCTTGAGTATCTGGAATAACATTTATTTAAAATCTAGAAGTACCTTGGCCCCTCATGCAAACACACTGGCAGAGAGGATGTCACGCTTTCTCACTTTTGAGCAAGAGGTACTGTTAAGCACTGCAGATCAGTTCAATATGGCGGATGTTCTCTCAAGTAAAGCCCGCGAGAGTATCGCCAACCTAGCGAGGGTGAGCAAGCAGATGGTAGCGATTGCCGTCTTGGATAAAGACAGTAATGTTTTGATATCCAATGGTGACAATCCAGACGAGGACTGGAGTAGACTCTTTTTACTTGAATCCGTTGGGGTACCCGCAGTAGGTCTCCCTTTTAGAATAGATTCTTTTGGCGAACATTTTCTCCCATTACGGGTGCCAATATTTGACAGTAATAATAATGTGTCAGGTTTTTTAGTGGCTGCCTATCAAATAATAGGCCCAGATGGCATTTGGAATAAAGCGGCAGTATCAGTCACTAATGCGAAAGTTATCTTCAGTAATGATAGAGGTTATATTTACGCATCCTACCCTGAAAAAAAGTCCTTTTTACAAAGTTTCGGCACCGCCAGGATTGCACCCGCTTTAATCCCTGAATTAGCCATCATTGATGAAAATAGCATTGGTTTAGGCAGTGTCAGTACCGCTGAAGGGGATATGTTTTTTAGTGCTAAAAAAGTACCCTTTTTTAATGCTTATGTGGTCGTGTCTATTCAGTATAGCAATCTGTGGGATACCTGGTTTACTAGGATGCAATTTGCCACGCTGATCATTTTAGCAGTGGCGCTGATAGGACTGTTGTTTTTAAGAATCAGTATCAGTCGAGCTTATACTTTTGAAGAGGAAAAATTTGCTGCGCAGCACAATGTATCTAAGTTATCAAGGGCAATAGAGCAGAGTCCAAGCAGTGTCATAGTGACCAATGCAAACTGGATAACAGAGTATGCGAATAGAAAATTGTTAGATGGGAATGGACAAATTATTGAAATACTCCCAAATACAGTGTTGGTTGATTCCAACCCCCATGATTTATTGAAGCCGGATTTGGATAAAATATTAGCGGCTTTGAACTTAGGCGAAAACTGGTATTGTGAACGTGCTGCTGACACTCAACAGCAGTGGTTTTCTTTTTCGATTAGTAAAATGTCGATTGAAAATGATCTTGAAGAAAGTTTTATTATCATTACCCAAAACATTACTGAACGTAAGAAAGTGGAAGCAAGGCTGTATAAGCAAGCTTATTTTGACTCGCTCACTGGTTTGCCCAACCGCCGCAATTCTTCTGTACTGTTGCAAAAAGAGCTAACTCAAGCGCGTAGAAACAATGGTCAAATTGCGCTTATTTATCTCGATTTAGATAACTTTAAGTCCGTCAACGACCGCTTTGGGCATGCAATTGGGGATCAGTTGTTACAGACAGTCGCCAGTCGGTTAGGGCAGGTAATGTATGACAAAGGCACCGCTTGCCATATGAGTGGTGACGAGTTTTTGGCATTTTTACCCTACCAAGATAAAAAAGAAATAGTGAGTTTAATCGAGAGCATTATCGCGTTGATAACCACTCCGATCACCTTGGAGGGAAAAGAGCTATATGTCACTGTCAGTATGGGAATCTCCCGTTTCCCCCACGACTGTTCAGATGAAGTGATGATGTTAAAAAATGCGGATATTGCTCTCTATTTTTCTAAGGACTCTGGGCGTAATTGCTTTAGTTTTTTTGATGAAGAACTCGAGGCGAAGAGTAAGCGAAAATTAGAGCTGGAGACTGAAATCCGTAAAGCGTTGGAAAACAATGAGCTATACATGGTCTATCAAACCAAAAACAAAATCGATGATTATACGGTTTGTAGCTTCGAGGCATTAATGCGCTGGCGTAGCCCTTCATTGGGTTTTGTGGGTCCGGATGAGTTTATTACGGCGGCTGAGTCCATTGGTGTCATCGAAAAAATGGGTGAGTTTGCCATTTACCAAGCTTGTCGAGACCTTAAAAAATTCCAGTTAGAATCTGATCAGCCGCTGACGATGGCGGTCAATTTATCAATGCGACAGCTGGCAAATGATGATATCGTCGCTATCGTAGCAAACGTATTACTCACCGAAGAGCTCGATCCTGCGCGATTAGAATTAGAAATCACCGAGACAATGTTAGCTGAAAATTTCGACGTGGTTTTGCCTATTCTTGATAAACTCTTGGCATTAGGGGTTTCTTTAAGTATTGATGATTTTGGTACCGGCTACAGCTCACTAAATTATTTAACCCGTTTCCCGGTGAGTACCTTAAAAGTTGATCGTTGTTTTATTATTGATATAGTGCATAAACCTAAAGACGCCGCATTGACCGAGTCAGTGATTCAGATGGCCCATAGACTCGGCTTAAAAGTAGTGGCTGAAGGCATTGAGGATCTCGATCAAATCAAATTATTGCAGAAATTTAATTGTGATGTGGGACAAGGTTATTTTTACACTAAGCCGATAAAAGCCGCTGAAATTGTAGAGTTATTACGCGATCAACCACGAATTATTGCCAAAATCCACGCAGATACTCAATCAAAAACGGAGTCGGTAGAGGTAATTGAAAAGGCCCTTGGCTTAGAGTTAGAATAGTAGCAGTTGTTTTTTAGTCTTGTACCTAACGGAATTTGCATAGCTTTAAGACGGTTATCATGGCCTGACATCAGTCTTTGACAATCAGCTTGCCGTCATCCGTGCTGCTTTTTTATAAGCAACCTCTAGCTTCACAGCTTCTACCTAGAGCGCAGTTATTTTACCACGCCCTGTTGCTGTGTATTCAGCTGCCCATGGGCCGATTGTTCGCAGCGATTTGACCAGTGAAGTCGTTATGCTGAACCCTCTCAAGCTATTAATGACGTTAACTTTCGTATAAAACTCACCTAAATTATTGATTTAGCATTAGCTAGCATCAGTCTTAATGTTAGAATTCTGGTGTTTATTAACCCGTAGATTATTGGATAAAATTAAAATGTCGTTTATTCCAGATAGTATCCCCGCTACTAGAACCATTGCCATGCCCGCAGACGCAAATCCAGATGGCGATATTTTTGGTGGGTGGATTATGTCCCAGATGGATATCGCCAGTGGAAATTTTGCTGCGCATTATGTTAAGGGTCGAGTTGTCACCGTTGCAGTGGATGCCATGACCTTTTTAAAACCTATTTATGTTGGCGATGATGTCAGCTGTTACTGTGATATTGCTAAACAAGGCAATACCTCAATCGCTATTGACGTCACCGTATGGGTACGCAGACATCACAGTGAAAAGGTCTTAAAAGTCACTCAGGGGCGCTTTACTTTTGTAGCGATTGATCAAGATGGTCAGTCGCGAAAGATATAAATCTAGCACAACTATTAAGAGAGTTACCGTGAGAAAAAATAAATTTTCCATCGTTGCAGATGAAAACATACCTTATCTACAGCAGATGTTTGCCGAATATGGAGATATCACCACCGTCAATGGGCGCACCTTAGAGGCGGCTCAGTTGCAGGGGGTAGATATTCTTTTAGTGCGTTCGGTGACCAAGGTGACAGAACAATTATTAGCCCAGAGTTCAATCAGATTTGTCGGCAGTGCAACGATCGGCACTGACCATATTGACTTAGCATTTTTAAAGCGTGCCGGGGTGGTCTTTAGCAATGCGCCAGGCTGTAATGCCGATGCAGTGGTTGAGTATGACCTGTGTTGTATCTCGCACCTTTTAGCTCAGAGTAACGAGGACTTAATCGATAAAACCATCGCTATTATTGGGGTCGGTAATGTTGGGCAGCGATTGGCAGATCGCCTAGCCGCTATCGGGGTCAAAAAAGTACTGCTCAATGATCCACCTCGGGCCCAGCAAGAGTCAGGGTTTGATAGTCTAGACTATGTGCTAGAGCATGCCGATATTATCGCTGTACATACCCCGCTGATAAAAACAGGTCCTTTTTCCAGCCATCATCTACTCAAACTAGCTGAGCTTTCACGGTTAAAACCAAACGCCATTTTACTCAATGCTGGTAGAGGCGCCACTATTAAAGAGGCTGATTTACTGACTTTCTTAAGCCAGCGCACTGATGTTAGAGTGGTATTGGATGTCTGGGAACACGAGCCACAGGTCGATCCGCAGTTGGCGAAGCGGGTGGCAATCGCCACGCCGCATATTGCCGGTTATAGCCTCGAGGGAAGGGTACGCGGTACCTTTATGCTAAAAGCTGCATTAAGTCGTTTCCTCGAAGAGCCCCTCGATTGCCAATTGAATGATTTTTTACCTGTGCCTGAGATCGCTAATGTGCATTTAAACCCAGCATTTACACCCCTGTCGATGATGAGTTTAGTGTATGATCCCTATCGAGATGATAGAGCATTAAGAGTCACGCTAGATAGGCCTAATCAAGCGGCTGCCTTTGATTTGCTACGTAAAAATTATCGTTCGAGAAGAGAATTTAGCACCTTAGCGCTAACCTCTGAACAACCTGACAACTTGCGGCATATGTTTAATCTTGGTTTTTCCCAAGGTTAGCATCATTATAAAAAGAGGATAGAATAATCGCGATTTCTGTTGAATCACTAAAAGATATAAATCCGGCAATTGGCTCTAAAGTCGTGATGGAAATGGTATCCCCTAGGCGTAAATTAGCGTTAGATTTACTGGGCTTTATCGAGGGAAAATCCTTAATAGTGAGTGCCCCTAAAAGAAGTGCGGGTTATAGTGCCGCTAACCTTGAAGGGGTGATCATTAAAGTGCATATTATGTTGGAGGGACGTATCTGTACGTTTATGTCCCGAGTGATAAAAATATTACCTAAGCCTTTATCCTATTGGCATTTGTCATATCCGAAGAATATTGAAGTCAGTAATATCCGTAAAAATACCCGTGTAGAACTAAAACTTCCGGTGTCTATTGAATTTCAGGACCCGGAACTGGCGTTAAAAAAAGACATCCCCAATATTGTATTTTGTACGGATGTATCCATGAGAGGGGTGGGTATTGATGCACCTAGCTCACTGGGTAACCTTGGCGATGAGTTCTTTGTCACTTTGCGTCTTAAAATTGTCGGTATTGACCAAATGCTGCTTACCTCAGTGGTCTTGCGCTCTTGTAAGATGAGTGAACCTGGTGTGTATACCCACGGCTTTGAGTTCCAAAATCTCGAGGACGAAAGCAAAGTATTAATTGCCGCTTATGTGTATAAAGAGATGTTAATCAAGCTTGGTTACGTGGATGAGTAGTGCAAATAACTTTAAACTGGGTTTATTAATTAACCCTGTTGCGGGCCTCGGTGGCAGTGTCGCGTTAAAGGGCAGTGATGGTACAGACATCCAGGCATTAGCGCGAAGCTTGGGCGCAGAGCCAATGGCGCAAAAACGCTGTGAGCGGGCACTCTCTGTTTTTGCCGATAGGGAGGTCGATATTGTGACCTATCCTGGAGAGATGGGAGAGAATGTCGCAAAAGCACTGGGCTTTAGGGTTCAGGTGGTGGGTGAAATCATCCCCGGTAAGACTTGTGCCGCAGATACCGAGCGCGCCGTTATTGCATTGATAGCGCAGGATATAGATTTGTTATTATTTGCCGGTGGCGATGGAACTGCAAGAGACATCGCCAGAGTGGCGCCTGATAGTTTATTGGTGCTGGGCATACCAGCGGGGGTGAAAATACACTCAGCTGTTTACGCGATAACTCCCAAAGCTGCAGGCGAGGTAGTTGCCATGTTGCTTGATGGAAAAATGTTAAGCTTAAAAATGCAAGAAGTGCGCGATATTGATGAATCTGCCTTTAGGGCAGGGCGAGTGATCGCCAAGTATTATGGAGAGTTACAAGTCCCCGTTGAACATCGTTATGTGCAAAACGTCAAGAGCTCTGGACGTGAGGTAGAAACACTAGTGATTGCAGATATAGCGGCAGATGTTGTAGAACTGATGGAGGAAGACGTGGTTTACCTACTGGGGTCCGGGACGACAGTTAAAGCGGTGATGGATGAGCTTTCCCTGGAAAATACTCTATTGGGGGTGGATGTGGTCAAGAATAACCAATTGCTGGCAAGTGATTGTACCGCCGAACAGCTTCTCTCTTTAACCGCCAATACTAAAACCATTCTCATTATCAGTATTATCGGCGGTCAGGGGCATTTTATTGGCCGAGGCAATCAGCAATTATCCGCTGAGCTGTTGGCAAGGATAGCGAAAGAGGACATTTGGTTATTAGCGACTAAGACCAAATTGAATGAGCTCGAGGGGCGTCCGCTAATATGTGATGCTAGCAGTGAACAGATCAATCGCAAATACAGCGGTTTAATCACCGTAAAAACAGGCTATCACGATCAGGTCTTGTATCCGGTTGCCGTTGGTTAAATTATCCTCGATTTGGTCGCTAGTGCCTCGCTACCTCGCGCATTAGCACCGTTAAATCTAAACCTAAATTATCGGCCAATTTATTGATATTGTCTCGCTGAGACAGTTTTTTAATAGCGGTTGCCTGGTGTTTTCGATGCTGCTGTATTTTCAACATCAGCTCAGTATGAAAACTGTTGAGTTGGCGCAAGGTTAAACTCTGTAATAAGGTATAAAATTCTGTGTCAGTCATGGTCTTTAAAGCGTAGTCGTTAAAGATCCGTTTAATCTATGAGAGAAATTAGCAAAAAAACTGCCCTTGTTCGGTATTCCAGTCAATTATTGTGCCATTGGTGGCGTGATTCCACAACCTTTGAGGATGACTTTTATTAATGTATCACTGGCTAATGCAAATTGTTGCTCACAAATGGCGTCAGTTTTCAGGTGTAATTTTATCTGCCAGTTGAAGTCCGCATAAGTTTGAGTCGCTGCCCACAACATAAAAAGTAAGTGCATAGGGGCAACATCATCCATTAAGCCCTTATCTATCCACTGCTGAAGCTTATTGCAAGCCCCCGTCGTTTGCTGACAGAGTTTCTCGATAATATCTTGTGGTAAATGCGGGGCGCCATGCAGTATTTCATTGGCAAATACTTTAGAGGCATTGGGATGGTTTTTAGAAATTTCAATTTTAAGCTTTATAAAATCGGTCAGAGCTGCCGCGGGGTGGTGGTAGCGATCAAACGGTGCCGTCGCGTTTAATAATGGGGTGATAAAACTCTCTAAAACGCTGCGATAAAGGGTTTTTTTGTTGTCGAAATAATAGTAAATATTGGCTTTAGGCGTCTCTATTTTGTTGGCAATATCAATTATTTTAGTACCCGCATAACCATTATTAGCAAAGGTTTCACAGGCGGCGCTTAAAATAATCGCTCTCTTTTTATCTCTGATCCGGGACATGTTTTAACGAGTCTCTAAGGTGATGGTCAATGCGCGATAGTTGGCTGCTACAATATTCATGGTGCTGACTTTGAATAGACGCAGTTGCCAAAACTATAGGTGCTATCGATGGCTCGATCATCCCCGAGCATCATCAATACAAAAAGCTGTTCCTCAATGCCTTGAGCACTTTTCAAGCGGTATTCAATCAGTGGGGTAGCGGCGAGATCGAGCACTGCAAAATCAGCCTCAGTGCCAGGTTGTAAATTACCAATTTTATCTTCTAATTTAAGGGCTTGAGCACCAGCTAGGGTCGCCAAATAAAAGGCTTTGAACGGGCTTATTTGGGCGCTGCGCAGCTGGCATACTTTATAGGCCTCCTGCATGGTTTGCAACATCGAAAAGCTGGTACCACCACCAATATCGGTGCCTAGTGCTACTTGTACTTTGTGTTGTTGCATTTGGCTTAGGTTGAATAGTCCGCTACCTAAGAAAGTATTCGAGGTAGGACAGAAGGCAATCGCCGAATTTGCCTGTGCGAGGCGCTCACACTCACTGTCACAGAGGTGAATGGAGTGGGCAAAAATTGATCGATCAGTGACGAGCTGGTAGTGGTCGTATACGTCTAAATAGTTAGTGCGTTCGGGGAAAAGCTCAGCAACCCAGGCGATCTCTTGATGGTTTTCACTCAAATGGGTGTGTAAATAGAGTTCTGGATACTCCTTTAATAACTGACCGGCTACTGCTAACTGTTGCTCGCTACTGGTAGGGGCAAATCTGGGAGTGACCGCGTAGCTGAGTCGCTTTTTTTGGTGGTAAGTTTCGATTAGCGCTTTAGAGTCATCGTAGCTACTTTGAGCGGTATCCTTAAGATTATCCGGTGCGTTTCTATCCATCATCACTTTACCGGCTATCATGCGCAAATTGAGCTGCAAGGCCGCGTCAAAAAATGCGCTGACGGATGTTTTGTGTACCGTGCCAAAGACCAGCGCAGTGGTGGTACCATTTTTTAATAGTTCCTGTAGAAAAAAATCGGCGGTATCTCGACAATGTTGTGGATCGCTAAAAGCAGCTTCTGCGGGGAAGGTATAATTTTCTAACCAGTCTAAGAGTTGCTCACCGTAGGAGGCAATTACCCCGGTTTGCGGGTAGTGAATATGGGTATCGATAAAACCAGGCACAATCAGTTTATTGTGGTGAGTGATAACCTCTAGAGCGGGGTACTGCTGCAATAGCGCTTTGGCATCGCCTAGGTGGGTAATCAATCCATCTTTGATAATTAATAGACCATCTGCAAAATATTGATAGGCGTTTTCTATGCCAACCACATCCGGATCTGCGAGCGAGTGGAGGATGGCACTGCGGTGGCCAACGGCTGGATTATTCATATCAGGAGTTCTCAATAGAGTAATTTAAGATTTTGATTAGCGGTATTACAGTTGCTAGTAACAGCCGTCGCGATAGTTGTTAGGTACATTTGAATAAACTGAGCACTGACTGAGACAGCGACCTCCATGGGTAATTTGCCCTTAATTTCAGCCATGCCAATCGGACAACAAATCGCCGCCACTTGCTGAGGAGTATAGCCTTTATTGAGCAGTCGCAGTTTAAACTTTTTCCATTTTGTAGTCGAGCCAATCACGCCGATAAAGCCCTGATGGCTGCGCTTTAGCAAGGTCTCGCACAACTGCTGATCAAGTTGATGATTATGGGTCATAATTAAGACATGGCAATTGATCTTTAAATCCTCGATCACCTGGTTGAGGTCTTCACAGATTACCCTGCGGGTATGACGAGTGTGTTGCTCTGGAAATAAATCAGCGCGGCTATCTGCCCAGACTATGGAGCAGGGCAGTTGCTCTAAAATTGGCACCAGCGCTTTGGCAATATGCCCGGCACCAAAAATAGCGATCTGGCGATTTTGCGGATAAAAAGCCTCAAACAGTAACTCTACTCGCCCGCCGCAACATTGGCCTAAGCTGGCACCGAGCGAGAAATCTTTAATAAAAGCTTGGGTGTTTGCCTCGGTGAGCATGGCGCGGGATAGCTTTATCGCCTGATGCTCTAAATGACCTCCACCAATACTAAACATGCTCTGTTGCTGAGTGACTAGCATTTTGCTGCCAGTGGCCCTAGGTGTTGAGCCCTGGGTCGAAAAGATAGTCACCAAGACACAGGCCTGATCACTGTGCTGCAGCTGCTCTAATGCTAATGGCCAGCTGAGATTAGTCATTAGCGGTTTGCCTGAGCATGTCTTGAACGGCAAAAAATACCACTTCGGGCGTAGCAGGTGAATGCATGTTCGGTTGGTGGCGATAGTCACCGAGACTGGCGACCGCGTCTTTAAGGGCACACCAAACACTGATCCCCAGCATAAAGGGTGGCTCGCCCACCGCTTTAGAATGATACACCGTGTCTTCGGGGTTTTTGCGGTTCTCCACCAGCTTGACTCTAAAATCATTGGGAATGTCAGTAATCGCTGGGATTTTATAACTCATCGGGTTGCTGGTCAGTAGTTTTCCGCTGTTGTCCCACACTAGCTCTTCGGTGGTCATCCAGCCCATGCCCTGGACAAAGCCCCCCTCGACTTGCCCTATGTCGATGCGCGGGTTTAGTGAGTCTCCCACATCGTGCAAAATGTCAGAGCGCAGCACTTTATACTCACCGGTGTGGGTGTCGATGATGACTTCTGAACAGGCCATACCGAACGCATAATAATAGAACGGGGTGCCAAAGGCACTGTCCCGGTCGTAAAATATTTTGGGAGTGCGATAAAAACCGGTACTAGAGAGGGAGATCTGTGCAAAATAAGCTTGTTGGATCAGCTCGGTAAAGCTGATCACTCGGTCTTTCAGTTTGATGTGGTTATTGACGAAATGAATCTCGCTGCTCGCTACTTGGTAGTGGCTGATGGCAAATTCAATCAATCGTGTTTTGAGAGTGCGCGCGGCATTTTGTGCCGCCTTGCCGTTGATGTCAGTGCCAGAGGATGCCGCTGTCGGGGAGGTATTAGGGACTTTGTCAGTATTGGTGGCAGAGATGAAAATAGTCTCGATATCGACCTGAAACTCCTCGGCGACTATCTGCGCGACTTTGGTATTAAGCCCCTGACCCATCTCGGTGCCGCCGTGGTTTAGGTGAATACTGCCGTCGGTGTAGATGTTAATCAACGCGCCGCCCTGATTGAGAAAAGTGGCGGTGAAAGAGATGCCGAACTTAACCGGGGTCAATGCGATACCCTTGCGCATAAAGGGATGGTTTTGATTAAACGTGTTGATCTGTTTGCGCCTGAGTTGATAGTCACTGCTGCTCTCTAACTCAGCGGTCATCTCATCAAGTAAATTACCTTCTACTTTCTGACCGTAGTGGGTGAGGTTGCGCTGCTCTTTTTGATAATAATTAAGCTTGCGGATGCTCAGTGGATCCACGGCTAAAAAGCGCGCGATATGATCCATGATGTTTTCAATCGCCACCATGCCCTGTGGGCCACCAAAGCCGCGGTAGGCGGTGTTTGAGGCGCGGTTGGTTTTACAGCGATAGCCGGTGATGGTGGCATTACCGAGGTAATAGGCGTTATCGGCGTGAAACATGGCCCGATCGACAATAGAGCCGGAGAGATCGGGTGAGAAACCGCAGTCGGCCAGTAAATCGAGAACTAGACCACAGAGCAAGCCCTGTGAGTTGAATCCGACTTTATACTGTACAGTGAAAGGGTGGCGTTTACCCGTCATGCGCATATCAAGCTCGCGGGGTAGGCGCATTTTGCAAGGTTTGCCGGTTAAGTGTGAGGCGAGTGCGGCCAGGCAAGCAGGTTGAGCGGCCTGGGTTTCCTTACCGCCAAAACCACCACCCATGCGGCGCATATCGACGGTGACTTTATTGAGTGACACATCAATGACTTGCGCCACCAGCTTTTGTACTTCACTGGGATGCTGGGTCGAGGCATACACCAACATACCTCCCTCTTCAGTGGGTAGGGTGCTGCAAATTTGCGTCTCTAGGTAAAAATGCTCCTGACCGCCAATCTGTAACTCTCCCTCTAAAACATGCGCAGCGCTTTGCAGTGCCGCTTGCGCATCACCCATACTCTGCGTATGAGGCGCTAATACGTAGTGGCCCAATGCGTGGGCCTCTTTGACTTCTAAAATGGCCTTGAGTGGCGTGATCTGTACCTTCACTAACTTCGCGCCCTGGCGGGCAATCTCCATCGAGCTTGCCACCACTATCGCAATCACTTGGCCGATATATTCGACGGTGTCGATGGCCAGCAGCGGATCGCCGGGCAGGATTGCCCCGATATCACCGTCCCCTGGAATATCACTGGCGATGATCACCCGCTCAACACCGGCTAAACGACTGCATTGCTCAGAATCTATCTGTTCTAACCGACCGTGAGCGACTTCGCTTAACACTGGGTAGAGATGTAATTGATTGGCAAAATCTAATCGATCATCAATATAGATAGCTTCCCCGGTGACATGGCGAGCTGCACTCTCATGGGGAATTTTTTTACCGACGCCGCTGCTGATCTCCGCTTGGATCTTCTCATACATTTGCGCTTGGCTTAGCGCTGCACCACTGAGTTTAGACATAGTCGGATATCCTCATTTTTATCGCGCCAGTTGTAACATCTATAGTAGCTTGGGTTTCTAAAAAGAACTTGTGCAACAGGTTTTGTGCACAGCGCAATCGGTATTGGTCACTGGCTCTAAAGTCACTTAAGGGCTGGAAATCTGTGCTCAAGTGTAACAGAGCTTTGTCTACCGTGGCTTGGTTCCAGAGTTCGCCGAGCAGTGCAGCTTCTGTGTGGCTGGCTCTTTTGGCTATAGCGGCCATGCCCCCATACGCCATGCGTATTTCACTGACTCTATTGTCTTTATCTAGACACAGGTAGTGGGCGGCGCAAATCGCGGATATGTCATCATCCAAGCGCTTGGATACTTTATACACTTTGAAATGAAAATCCTGTTGGGGGATGGGAATGATGATTTTTTCGATAAATTCACCTTGTTGCAAGGTGGTTTTTCGGTAATCGACAAAGAAATCTTCGATTAATTCCGTGCGTTGCTGATCGGCCGATCTCAGCACTAAACTTGCATTGAGTGCAATCAGAGCGGGGGGAGTATCGCCAATAGGGGAGGCATTGGCGATGTTACCGGCCAGTGTCGCGGTGTGTCGAACATGTAGTGAGGCAAAACGCTCGAGTAAGTTGGCAAAATCTACAAAAGGTCCGCGCAAGATGTCTTGGCACGCATTTAAGCTCACTGCAGCACCGATTTCTAGCTGTTGATCAGTGATGGTCACCTGTTGTAACTCACTAACCCCCAGCATTGAAATTAACTGGGAAAATTCTCGGCCGTGTTGAGTCACCTCAATGGCTAAATCGGTGCCCCCCGCCAGTAGAGTACTCTCTGGATGAATCCTAAGGAGTTCAGTGAGGGTTTGGATATTGCTCGGCAGGTGGCAAATCTTACCTTGGTGTTCAATACTGGGACAAGCTGAGCTATTTTTTGCCAGCTGCAGCAAGGTGTCTCTAGTATCATCGGCAAGTGGGTCAAAATGATCGAGTGGCGGGCTGGTCAGCGCCTGTTTAGCGGCACTGTCAATCGCTCTATAACCGGTACAGCGACATAGATTGCCCGCCAGTGCCTGTTGCACCGCATGTTTATCGTATCCGCTTTGATGTTTTTGCAGGGCGAATAGCGACATCACAAAACCAGGGGTACAAAAACCACACTGCGAGCCATCGGTGTCCACCATCGCCTGCTGGGTTGAATGCAATTGCTGCTCAACTTTCAAATCTTCAATACTGATTAACTGCTTGCCATGTAAAGCACTGATCAAGGTGATACAGGCATTTATATTTTTATACTGCAAAGTATGCTGAGCATCTAATTCGACGGTGACGACTGTGCAGGCACCACAATCACCGCTGGCACATCCCTCTTTCGTGCCGCAGCGTTGTTGCTGGTCACGTAAATACTGTAATACCGTTGTATTAGGGTTTATATCTGTCAGGCAGACAATTTCATTATTCAGTAAAAACTCGATCATATGTGGCTCCCAAGGCTGTGCTCGACTTCATCAGCCCACTGTTCAATCGCTAATAGCGTTGATTTTTTATACTTAATATTATTTAGATACACTGATTAGACTAAAACCTGACTTTTGGGTCAAGTTTTAGTTATTCTAGATTGGAATTGATTGGATCAAAACAATTCATTTTATTTTATTAAGGCACTCATAGATAATCGGCCTATATTAATTAGAGGAGGATTAACAGTGGATATTTGGGTGGCCTTTACCTTGCTTGCCGTGGTGATGCAGGCGTTTCGCACGGCCGGGCAAAAGAAAATAGTGGCGTACATTTCACCGATGGCAACTACCTTAGTGCGCTATTTGTTTGGTCTGCCAGTGGTACTAATTTATTGTGGCATTTTATCAGAGGGTCAGTATAGCTTAGTTAATCAAGTGGTCGCTAATAGCGACTTCATCTGGTATGCCAGTATGGCGGGGATGGCGCAGATATTAGCCACCTATTGGCTAGTTAAAGTGCTGAGTTTTAGAAATTTTGCGGTGGGCACCACCTTTGCCAAGACCGAAGCGCTACAAACCGCCTTGCTTGGCGCAGTTTTTTTTGCAGCTTCCCTGTCAATTTTCGGCTGGTTGGCGGTTATCATCGGTGTATTGGGCATTGTGGTGATTTCACTGCCGAGCAACGGTCAAACGGTGCAATGGCCTAGTATCTGCTACGGATGTCTGTCGGGTATCGCATTTGCCTTCACCTCTCTTTGGCTGCGCGAGGCGAGCTTATCACTACCTTTTTCGTTGCCCTTAAACGCCGCCTTCACCTTGGCCTACATGGTACTGTTACAATCGATACTGTGCTTGCTCTATATCTATTGTAGAGAGCGGGCAGAACTGAAAAAGCTGGCCGCACACCTAAGCCTTGCGAGTTTTGTCGGTATCACTAGTGCACTGGGCTCTATCGGTTGGTTTACTGCGATGACTTATCAAAACCCAGCACTGGTGAAATCCTTGGGACAAATTGAAATTGTCATCACTTTGTTAATTACTTACTTGTTTTTTAAAGAGAAAATATCGGTAAAAGAATATTTGGGGATGTTTTTAATTATTGCCAGTGTAGTGTTATTGTTGTGGGTCTAAAAAATACCCAGGGGAGTGATAGATGAACGTTGCAGTACTGACTTTCGAAGGTTTTAATGAATTGGATTCTTTCATTGCCTTTGCCATTTTAAACCGGATGAAACCTCTGGGCTGGAATGTGCAGATTACTTGCCCAACAGCGGCTGTGACAAGTATGAACAATTTGACGGTACAGGCTCAGCAGCCATTAGAGTTTGCTAACAGTGCCGATATAGTGCTGTTGGGTAGCGGTATCTATACCCGTGAAATTGTGAGGGATACACCGCTATTAAGTAGACTAAGGTTAAACCCTGAGCGGCAATTGATCGGTGCGCAGTGCTCTGGCACGCTATTGCTGGCAAAGCTAGGTTATCTGAATGATCTACCGGCCTGTACCGACTTAACCACTAAACCTTGGGTGGTTGAAGCGGGGGTTGAGGTGCTAAATCAACCTTTGGTAGCCAGCGGCAATGTTGCGACGGCTGGAGGCTGCTTGGCCTCCTCTTACCTAGCGGCTTGGTTTATTGCCAAAACTGCAGGGCTAGAAGCCGCCAGTAGCGCTATTCACTATGTGGCACCGACCGGTGAAAAAGAGCAGAGCGTGGCGGCGATGTTGGCGGTGATAGAAGATTATTTGTGATTGTCAGTTGCTAATATCTTATCAATTTCGGTTAGCTGACTACCCGTGAGTGCGCCGTACTGCATCGCGGCAATATTCTCTTTAACCTGATCTATCGTTCTAAAGCCGGGTATTGGTACACAGAGAGGATTTTTTGCCCAGATCCAGGCTAGGGCACCCTGGGTTAAACTGCGGCCGTGACTGGTCAAAATCTCTTTAATCGCGGTTAAACGCTTTAAATGCGCTTTGTCTGCACCATTTTTATCAAAATATGCCAGCCATACAGGTGGGTCTTTACGGATATCACTGTTAGAAAGTATTTTTGACCTGGTGTATTTACCCGAGAGTAGTCCCATTGCCAGTGGTTGGCGGATGATGGCAATGCATTGGTTGGCTTCACAGGAATCGAGCATCTGCTCTGCACTGTGTAATACATTCATATCAAACTGCAGTGCGCAAGCTCGCTCGCTTTTAGAAAATAGTGCGTTGCCTTTGGTGCTATTAGTACTCCAGCCGTAATAGCGGATTTTTCCCGCTCGGCATAACCCTTCTAACGTCGCTATTATCTGTGGAATCTGCGCTGCGTCGATGTCTTCTACATGCACTTGGTAGAGATCTATCCAGTCGGTTTGTAAACGGATTAACGAGTCTTCACAGGCTTTTATTATGTAAGCAGGGCTCAAATCGATACCGGTCATGAGTTTGTCTTTAACCGCAAAGGTATTGCCAAATTTGCTGGCGATCACTACCTTGTCACGCATCCCTTTAAAAGCATGCCCAAGTATCTCTTCACTGTGGCCAGCGCCATAAAGATCCGCCGAATCAAAAAAGTTGACCCCTGCATCTGCAGCGAAACGTAAGCAGTCGATAGACTCTCTATCTGACACTTCTCCCCAGCCTAACGCTGCGCCTTGAGCAAAACCTAAGTCTGGCCCCGCAAAAAAAGGGCCGCCGATTGCCCAAGTGCCTAATCCCAACGGGCTAATTATTGGGCCATTTGGTCCCAGTTGACGTGTTTGTATTGTGTGGTGCATATCGTGCTCCTTAAATTTCAACTTTTATTGTTGCAATGCTGATCTATTCTTGCGCTACAATGCTCTCAAAGAGATAGCACTTAATAAACAGACAAAAATGGAAGTAGGCTTGCATGGATGAAATTCAAAAATGGGATGATTACCGGCTATTTTTGGCCGTGGCACAAGCCCAGGGCTTAGTCGGAGCCACGTTATTGACGGGGGCCAGCGCTGCGACTTTAAGCCGCAGAATGCACGCCTTGGAAAAGCGTTTAACTATCCCTCTGTTTATCAGGCATAGAGAGGGTTATACGTTAACTGAACAGGGTGGGCAGCTGGTCAACAAAGTGCAGTTGATGCATCAAAGTATGCAAGACATAGCGCATTGGTGCGATACCCAGCATTCGCAATGCAGCGTTAAAGTCGCCGCTGGTGATTGGACCTGTATGTTTATTGCAAAATTCTTCAAAGAGATATTGAAAAAAATAGGGCCTATACAACTAGAGCTACTCGCAGGTTCCGTACGCTTAAACTTGGGGCGCCGAGAAGCTTGTCTAGGAATTAGAAATTCTCGGCCTCTTATCCAGGGACTAGCCGGACAGCGTATCGCTCGCGTCGAATTTGCTATTTATGCGGCTCAAGATATCTATAAAGGTAAAATCAACCTCACGAACCTTCAGACGAATGCTTATGATTGGTTATTACTCAACGCTCAAAATTATGCGGTTCCATCATCACTGTGGCTCGGACAGCGGCTGGCAGTACCCGCGGTACTCAATTGCTCCTCAACGCTAGCTTTACTTGAAGCTGTCAAACTGGGGGCTGGCTGTGCGGTATTACCCTGTTTTATTGGTGATGCTGAAGATAGTTTATGCAGAGTATCCCCGTTGATAGCCGACCTAAGCCATGATCAATGGTTGGTTTGTCATGCTGAGGATCGGGATAATCTAATCATTAATAAAGTGAAAAATGCGCTGGTTGATTTAATTAGGTCACAAGAGGAGTTGTTTGCCGGGCGTTGCATTTAAGGCAAAATATAGGGTTTAATTGAATGAGGCCTCAGCATAGACATCGCGAGGGAAGGCTAGACAAGGTAACAAACGGGAACATAGCCGCTGCTTATTTATTGAACTGATTTATCGCTGTTTTACCGAGCGGCGTCAATATGCTGAAGTCTCGATGGGTTATTAAAACATTTCATCGTTGATCTGAATTGTGTTGACGTTAGATATTTGCTGAGTCGGGAAAACGCTATTGTTGAGGTTAAGCATTTTCTCTAGTTCTCCGCTTTTTCTCAACAAGGTTAGGCCATTATTAAACGACTGGATAAATTGATCACTCACTCCTCTGCAGACTAAACCATCGAAATGGGTGCCTATAGGTAGTTTTATATTATGCGGATAAGCAGTTAATGTATTTTCAGTGAAGTATGTAACAACGTCAGGGCTGTAGGCAATAACTGCATCGAGACGGCCTCTATCCATTTTTTTGAAATTCTGCTTTAAAGTATTCACTACCACAAAATTCAAATCAGCATTTATAATTTTCTCTCCATAATTCATCCCTCGTCTGATCCCCACTACTTTGTTACTTAACTCAGATAAGTTACTAATAGTGGGTTGCCCCCTGGGCGTGAAAATATAAATTTTTGCAATATTCATCGGTGCGGTTGCGACAACATCTGCACTGTGGTGGTAAAAGTTAGGATTGATATTACTGGGGGTATAACAACAATTTTGACAGTGGGAAAATCTTAATAAAGCCCGTTTACCCGGTAGCACTAAGATGGTGTTTTTAATCTCGTCTGACAAAGAATTACCGATAATTTTGTCATAACTGCCTCCGCCATCTTTTTGATGAAGGCCGGGTATATCAATTGCGAATATTTCAACCTCTGCAATAGCATAAAAAGGCGTTATTAAACAAACGCATAATAGGTAAAATTTTAAATGTCCCATAGATAAATCCTGGATTAGTCCTTACTTTTTCTTTGAAATTAGGGTGTTTCAATATAATACTGGCACGTCCCTTGGTTTTTTCGGTGGCATCATACAATTAATCTGATTTCAATAAAAGAGAGGAAACATTTATTTAGTGTTGAGATAGGCATTGTTCTGCCTGAAAATGAGAGGAGAATGCACTGGCTGCAATAATACTGATGAAGGTAGTGTCAAGGCTGCTATCAACGGCGGGCGAATTGGCATTGATAACGATCATCACGGAATGCACATGCACCCTGAGGAGGTATTTAAAATAGTTCATAAAATCGTTTTTATTGCCTTGTTTAAACCCTGTTAAAGTGAAGCTAAAACGGGTTCGGCAATCCACCGCGATCACCACCGGTTTACCTTCTACTTCTATTAGGTGCAGCAACTACTGCCATTGCTGATTAGCTTCGCCGGTTAATATGGCAACAGTTTGTTCGGGGGCGGTTCTAAGGGTGAGATGTTTTTGCTTTTATGACTATTACACTGAGAATGTTTTCTCCTTATGCCTTCAATCTCACACCACCAACCCATCTGACCAGTCAGAGGTTGGCACGGTGGCAAAGGATGATCGATTATTAGCGCTTTACTCAAGATCACCATTCACCCTAGAAATACTCCACCGTAGGCTAAGGCTCCACTAATCACTAAGGCCGGGTGTATTTTGAATCTCTCCAGTAATAGGTAGGCTGCAATAATCAATCCAGCACTGTGATAGATGCCAGCATCAAAGTAACTGTTCTGTAGTAATTTATAAGTGAGAATGGCCATCATCACCGCTATCACCGGTCGGACCAGTAGGGTCATAGACTTTACTTTTATACTGTCCTTATAGCGCTGTAGAATGGATAGCAAGGTGATCATCAATAATAACGAGGGGGCGACGGTGGCAAAGACTGCAATAAAGGCCCCGGGGATACCGGCGACACTGTAACCGATGTGTCCGGCCATTTTAGTGGCGATGGGGCTGGGCAGGGCATTGCCGAGGGCGAGTGTCTCTGAAAATTGTTGGATATCTAGCCAGCCGTAATGGCTGACCACTTCTATTTCTATGAGGGGGATAATAGCGGGCCCGCCGCCATAACCGATGACATTGGGAATAAAAAAGGCCAGAAATAGTTGTCCGTATATCTCGATCATGATTCTTTCTCTGTACTGGTTTTATCGGCTAGTAGTGTCTCAGGGGTGGTCTTCTCTGACCTAGATAACGCAATAATTAATAAACTGACGATTAGCAGCGCGGGGTGTAAATTCAATCCGACAATGGCAATCAAGCTGATCGAAACAATCAGTAGAGTCCCTATCCAGCCTAAGCTAGTGGTGGATTTATTGAAGAAATCCCAAGTGAGTTTAGCCATCATTACTACCACGACGGGTAGTACACCCTGGCCCATGCCGGCCACCCAACTCTGATCTTTATAAGTACTTAACAACGTCAACATTATTATCATGGCGATGATTGACGGCACAATATTGGCTAACACGGCATTGATGGCCCCGCTAACCCCCCCGACTCGATAACCAATGTAACCGGCCATTTTTGTGGCAATTGGCCCAGGTAGGGTATTGCCGATCGCCAGTACATCGCTAAATTGTTGTTCGTCCATCCACTGGTAGCGCTTTACTGCTTCTAGGTGGAACAGGGGGATCATCGAGGGGCCGCCACCGAAACCAAAGATGCCGATGCGAAAGAAGGCCATAAAAATCTGCCATTGTAGTTTCATCTGTCGATTAACCTATGTTGCCGTTATTAAATTAGTAGTGGGCAATATGCCCATCGGTACGCTGCTCGGTACCACCACAGAGCACGCCAGTCTCTGGATCGCGGATGATTATCTGGCCGCGTCCGTAGCTGGTTGAATCAAAAGCCACCTCAATATCATGACCCTTAGCGCTGAGGCCTCTGGTGATGTGTAGGGGTACTTGGTGTTCAAGACCGACGGTTTTTCCGCCGAGCCACTGCCAGCGTGGAGCATCTAGCGCCGCCTGTGGATTGAGTTTAAAGTCGAGCATGTTCATCACTACTTGTAAGTGTCCCTGAGGTTGCATAAAACCGCCCATTACGCCAAAGGGGCCGACCGCTTGATTATCTTTGGTGATAAAACCGGGGATAATGGTGTGATAGGTTTTTTTACCCGGCTGTAAATAATTGTGGTGGTCGGGGTCTAGTGAAAAGGTGTGCCCACGGTTTTGCATCGCGATACCACTGTTGGGTATGACCACCCCTGAGCCAAAGCCGTGATAGTTACTCTGGATAAAAGAGACCATGTTGCCCTCATTATCAGCGCAGGCTAAATAGACAGTGCCTCCACTGTTTGGTTTGCCGGCGGTGGGGCATGCAGCGGTTTCACCGATCAATGCTGCACGCTCGTTAGCATAAGCTTCGGACAACATTGCCTCAACAGAGACTTGCATTTTATCCGCTTGGGTGATGTATTTTTCGCCATCGGCAAAGGCTAATTTCATCGCCTCTATTTGCCGGTGATAAGTGTCGAGAGATTCACGTTGATTGAAAGTGAATTTTTTAAGGGTATTGAGTGCCATCAGGGCCAACATGCCCTGACCATTGGGTGGTATCTCCCAAATGTCGTAGCCCTTATAATTGACACTGATAGGTTGTACCCATTCAGCTTGATAGCTGGCTAAATCTGCAGCGCGAAGATAGCCCCCAGTATCGCGAGAAAATTGATCTATTTTGGCGGCAATTTCACCGCGATAAAAACTCTCTGCGTTGGTTTCAGCAATGCTCTGTAACGTGTTGGCTTGATCAACATTGCGATACATCTGCCCCGCTTTTAACGGTGCCCCATTGAGGGTAAAACTAGCGGTAAAGTGAGCGGTGGCACTGTCGGTTAAATTACCTTCGAAGGTATCGACTGAGGTTTTCCAAAATTCGCTGACGCTCGGTGATACGGGAAAACCTGAGCGTGCTAAATCAATGGCGGGTTGCAGTAGTTGTTTAAAGGGCAACTTGCCGAAGCGTTTTGATAGCGCCGCCCAAGCAGCGGGGGTGCCGGGTACTGTGACTGAGGTCCAACCGTACAGTGGCATTTGCGAGAAACCAGCCTCTTTTACTTTGTCAGCCGTTAACAGTTGCGGAGCGGGACCACTGGCATTTAAGCCATGTAGCTCGCCCTTAATCCATACGAGGGCGAAGGCATCTCCACCGATACCGTTGCAGGTAGGCTCTACTACGGTGAGGGCTGCTGCTGTGGCGATAGCCGCATCGATAGCGTTGCCGCCGCTTTTTAAAATATCTAAGCCTACCTGTGCCGCTAGAGGCTGTGAAGTTGCCACCATGCCATTGCTGGCAAAGCAGGCGGTACGTCTAGAGGGGTAGGGGTAATCGGTATTGTTATTATCAAACATGAGACACCTGGCGAGTGATGAGTATGGCTTGTTATAATATCGATATTCTTGTAAATGTCGATATATTTTTCTTTTCACAGAGGTTGGCCATGGTAATCTGTTGGACAGATGGATAAAATACCCCCCTGACTTTGTTAATGATGATAGAGCGTTTATGACTCAAATTGCCCCCCCGAATAGTCCCACTATCAGCGATGATATTTATCACTTAATTAAGCAAGATATTATTAAGGGTAAATTTTCACCTGGCGCAAAATTAGCCATAAAAGAGATGTGTGCTCGCTATCATGTGGGTAATAGCCCGCTGCGTGAAGCACTGACTAAGTTGGCGGCAACTGGACTGATACAGCAGCAAAATCAGCGTGGTTTTAGAATACCGCTGATCAGTGGCAAAGATTTAGCCGATATCTGTGACAGCAGGATCCACATTGAAGTGGCGGCGTTGAAAATGGCCATCGCTAAAGGTGATGATTATTGGGAGGCACAAATACTGGCGCAGTTTCATCAACTGCAAAAGTGCCAGCAACAGGAGGACGTTGACCAGGCAGAGTGGGAGAGCCGCCATAGCCGTTTTCACAACGCGTTAATCGAGGCCTGTGATTCACCATCACTATTGGGCTTTTGCAATATCTTGCACGACCAGTTTGATCGTTATCGCAGACTGGCTCCTACAGATTTAAAAATTCGCGCTGAACTCGATGCGCAACACCGTGAAATTATGCAATTAAGCATTGCCCGCGAGGCCACTAAAGCGGGTGAACTATTGGCAGAACACATTAAGCTCTCCGCCAGAGCGGCGATGGCGATGTTTGGAAATCGCTAATCGAGATTGACTAGATTTTTCGCGCCACAATGGTGTAACTGTGCCAGTGTTTTTGCTCGCCCAAGGCGCATTTACCGATCTCATCTCGCTCTTTGACCGAGAGTATTTTAAAATCTTGAAACAGGCTCTGCAATTGATCACTGGTGAGAGTCGTGATGTTTTTAGCACCGGCCCAGCTGTCATTAATACCTAAAAAGTCACCGTTAAAAATGCCACCGCTGAGGATGCTGTCTGCAATGCGTTGCCATGTCTTGGTGAAATGATAGGGGTGGCAAAAGAATAAACTAGAATAGGCGATAAATAGGCTTGAATCGGGGAAGTCGAAGTCTTCAAAGCTCTGTTGGGTCAAAGTTATTTGAGCAGCATTAGAGAATCTATCACGACAGCTATCAATCGCAGTCGCGTTATTATCAAAGGCGTGTACTCGATAACCTTGTGCTAATAAGTAGGCTGTATCATTGCCTATGCCGCAGCCACAATCTACTGCAATTCTGTGCTCGGTTAGATCAAATTTAATAAATTTCTCTAACATTTTCCGATGGGGTTTAAATGCCGTTGTTTGGTAAAAGGCCTGAAGTTTATCGGACACGTTTAGCTCACCGTTTATTTTTCTTAAAAGATGCCAGAAGTTTAACCTAAAAGGTCTGTTAGTCTCTCGCTATTGTGGGTAGCTAATAAAAAAGGCCGTCTATCGACAGCCTTCGAAGGTAAAAAACAGCGGCTTAAAACAATCCCTGAATCAGCCCCTCTTCATCGACGTGGATCTTATTGGCCGCAGGCTCTCTAGGTAGACCGGGCATGGTCATAATGTCACCACAAACCGCCACGATAAACTCAGCACCAGCGGCGAGGCGAACTTCGCGTACGGTGACACTGTGATTAGACGGCGCGCCTAACAGATTCATGTCCGTGGAAAAACTGTATTGAGTCTTTGCCATACAAATCGGTAAATGACCAAAGCCCTGCTCTTCAAACAACTTTAGTTTAGCTCGCACCGTTTTATCGGCGGCTACTTCACTAGCGCCATAGATTTTAGTGGCAATCGCCTCAATTTTATCAAACAGCGGTTGCTCTAAATCGTAGATTGGCGAGAACTGCGAGTGGCCTGAGCCAATCATTTCCACCACTTTAGTGGCCAATTCTTGGCAGCCTGCTGAGCCATTCGCCCAGTGACTAGCGAGTATCGCCTCCACCCCGTGTGCCTGTGCGGCTGCTTGGATGGCGGCTATTTCAGCATCTGTATCGTGGGTGAATTGATTAATAGCGACAATCACCGGCACACCAAAAGATTTAACATTTTGGATATGTCTGATTAAGTTGGCGCAACCTTTCACCACGGCTTCGACATTCTCGCCGACTAATTCTTTTTTATCGACCCCACCGTGCATTTTCAGTGCTCTGACGGTGGCGACTATGACCGCAGCTTGAGGTTTAAGCCCCGCCTTGCGACATTTAATATTAAAGAATTTTTCCGCGCCTAAATCTGCCCCAAATCCCGCTTCGGTCACGACATAGTCACCGAGCTTTAAGGCCGCTTTAGTGGCAATAACTGAATTGCAGCCATGGGCGATGTTGGCAAAGGGACCGCCGTGAATAAAGGCGGGGTTATTCTCCAGTGTCTGCACTAAGTTGGGATTGATCGCATCCTTGAGTAAGGTGGCCATCGCCCCATCTGCATCCAATTGTCTGGCAATAATCGGTTTGCGCTCGCGAGTTTCAGCGACCACGATGTTACCAATACGCTGTTGCAGGTCTTTAATATCGGTGGCTAGGCAAAAAATAGCCATAATTTCTGAGGCGACGGTAATATCAAAACCGTCGGTGCGTGAATAACCGTTACCTGGGCCGCCCAAGCCAATGGCTAATTCGCGAAGGGCGCGATCATTCATGTCAATCACCCGTTTGAAGCCGATGCGACGGCTGTCTATCTCCAGTGCATTGCCCCAGTGAATATGATTGTCTATAAGGGCGGCAAGCAAGTTGTGCGCAGCTCCAATGGCATGAAAGTCACCGGTGAAATGCAAGTTGATATCTTCCATGGGTATCACTTGCGCCATACCGCCACCTGCTGCTCCGCCTTTCATGCCAAAACAGGGGCCTAAGCTAGGTTCACGCAGGCAGATGACAGTTTGTTTGCCGATACTGTTTAACGCATCACCTAAACCAACAGTGGTAGTGGTTTTTCCCTCACCGGCGGGTGTGGGGCTAATGGCGGTAACCAAAATAAGCTTGCCGTCAGGGCGATCGCTCAAACTGTTAATGTACTCAACGGCGACCTTGGCCTTATCGTGCCCGTAGGGGGTCAGATGCTCAGAGGGGATGCCTAACGCACCGGCAATTTCAGTAATAGGTTTTTTACTCGCCGCACGGGCGATGTCGATATCTGAATTCACGAGTAGATCCTTGTTGTTATATTTATAAGCTCAAAAACAGCATTGAGTCGTTAATGGTATGAGTTTTCTTAGTGCTGTTTCCTAAAGGAAACTTTGTTGATTATAGGGTATTTGTTTCTGGTTGCTTTGTATACACAGCTCGACATAAATAATCTATATTTTTTACCCTGATAGGGTTGGTGTCAAAACACTCTAATGGGGTTTGATTGCACAGTGATGAAGTACTGCTTTTTGCTAAGCATCATTTAATACTGATCATTTATGCGTTGATGATTAAACTTACCAGTCATATACACTATAATCCCCATTTTCTATATTCTGGTAGTCTCGATGGCGAAGCATAGCGTGCAAAATAGTCTGTTAGTTTTAAATTCAGTGATTGATCGATACAACACCCAGGCACGGCCTGTCTCTAATAATGGCAGTGCCAGAGTATTACAGGCAGAGTTAGATGTTAGTCTCAGCGATGGGGGAGCTGAGATGGCTGAGCTTGAAGAGATGGCTCTGCACTATCTGCAGATTAATCCGGATGTATCCTCTGCTAAATTTAATAAGTTACTCTATTCCGGATTAAATGCCCCGGCTCTGTTTGGCGATTGGGTGACCAGTATTAGCAATGCCACTATGCATACCTATCAAGTGAGCCCCGTTGCAACCTTGATGGAGTTGGAGCTAATAGATCAATGGAATAAGCTAGTAGGCTTTGAGCGGGGCGAGGGAGTGATGGTCAGTGGTGGCTCTCAGGCTAATTTGATTGCGCTGCTACTCGCTAGACACAAAATTTGCCCACAGGCCAAAACTCAGGGAATTCGCGATAGGTTAGTCGCCTATGTTTCAGACCAAGCCCATTACTCGAGTTTAAAGGCAATTAATGTGCTGGGGATCGGCTCAGATAACTTAATCTCTGTCGCCAGCGATGAGCAGGGAAGAATTCTACCCGAGGCGCTAGAGAAGGCCATTAAGGCCAGTCTTGCACTGGGTCATAAACCCTTTTATATAGGATTAACCGCGGGTACTACTGTGCTCGGCGCATTTGATCCTGTGGCACCTTGTGCCGCAATCGCCAAACGTTATGACCTGTGGTTGCATATAGATGGAGCTTGGGGCGCACCGATACTCTTCTCTAAAAAACATCGACATTTATTAGCAGATGCACAGCTTGCGGACTCGGTTGCTTGGGATGCGCACAAATTAATGAATGTACCTTTGACAGCGGCGGTTATCTTGACCAGAGAGCAGGGGCTATTAAAAGAGGTGTGCTCGGGAGGGGGTGGTGACTATTTATTTCACGCCGATGAGAACGCGGCATATAACTTAGGTGAGCGCTCTATCCAGTGTGGCAGACGGGCCGATGCACTAAAAGTGTGGATGAGCTGGAAGGCGATAGGAAACAATGGCTTTGCTGAAAAAATTGATACTTTGCAGCAATTGAAAGCAGACTTTGTGGCGCTGTTACCCAGCAGTCGTTTTGAGTTGTTACACATGCCGAGTTACCTCAATGTGCTGTTTCGCTACCACGGCGACGAAACCCTGACCGAAAAAGCCCATAAAACCATCTGTATTGATATTTGCACGGCGTTAAAACAACAAAATATCGCCTATATTGACTACGCTAGCTGTAAAGGCCGCAGTGGTATTCGCCTAATCTTGGCCAATACTAATATCGAGATAGAGCAGCTGCAGCTAATGTTAGAGGCTTGCGATGCTATTGTGCTGAGTTTATTAACCGAGCGAGATTACTCTCGTCTTTAGAGAATGGTAGGCATGCAGAAAAATGTTGTTATATTGACTTGTTGTCTACTGTTTATCAGTGGCATAACGCAGGGCGGGCCAGCGGTTAACACTGCGACGCTGGTGGCGGTGACACGTCAACCACTGTTACCTATACTCGAAGAAATATCGGGGCTGGCCAGTACCGATAACCGCTATTGGGGTATTAATGATAGTGGTGGAGAGCCGGCGCTGTACGGCTTTAGTCAGCAAAATTTTAAGCGCCTAAACGTGGTGAAAATAACCAATGCCAGTAACTTTGACTGGGAGGATCTCGCCCAAGACCAGCAGTTTATTTACATTGCCGACAGCGGTGATAATTTTGCATGGCGCTCAAGTATCCACATTTATAAAGTCGATAAACAGCAACTTTCTTCACTGACTGGCAATGGGCAGCTAAACAGCCAAAAAATAACCATTACCTACACCGACAAGCACAATATCATCCCTCAGAAAAACCACAATTTTGATAGCGAAGCACTGGCGGTGGTCAATGATAAACTGTGGTTGTTTAGTAAAAATAGAGCGGATGGTCTTACCAAGCTGTATATTATTGATAAAAATATAGCACAACAACAAGTTGCGCCCGCGGCTAGTTTTGAGGTCAATGGTTTAATCACCGCTGTAGATTATCGGCCGAAAACTG
>JABSRA010000056.1 GCA_013215445.1 Oceanospirillaceae bacterium | reverse complement strand
GTATTCCATGCCCTGTTCTGCACTGACTTCAATTAAAGTCGCCCCGTAGGCGGTCATTGAAGTCTTGCGCTCACTGCTCATGTTATCCGGCATAATCAAAATGATTTTGTAACCTTTAATCGCGGCAACCATGGCCAATGCAATACCGGTATTGCCTGACGTCGCCTCAACAATCGTATCGCCTGGTTTTATGTCGCCGCGTTGTTCAGCGCGTTCAATCATCGACAATGCCGGTCGATCCTTAACCGAGCCCGCTGGGTTATTACCCTCTAATTTACACAGAATCACATTATTATTAGCCACCGCTAGTCTTTGCAAACGAACCAATGGGGTATTACCAATATAATCTGCGATCGTGGGAAACTGCTCAGTCATCTTTTAACCTATATATAATTTTTTACTGCCAATATTGTTGAAAAACTGCGCGAGACTTTCCTTAAACGACTAACGCTCGCCTTCTAAGACAACCATTGCAACCACATAGTCACGCTCATCGCTGTAGGAAATAAAATAACTATCCACCGCCATCTCATTGGCCCTTTCCAGAGCTCCCCCTAAGAGAGTGATCAAGGGTTTACCGAGTTCATCTTTTTCGATCTGAATTTGCTGCCAGCCTACACCCATACGAATGCCAGTACCCAACGCTTTAACCACTGCCTCTTTGGCGGCGAAGCGCTTGGCTAAAAACCGACCTGGTTGCCCATCCTGTTGAAAGTCGCTATATTCAGCGGGCGTAAGGATTCGCTCAGCCAATTTTGGCGTGCGTTCCAGCGCGCGCTCGATTCGACTGACCTGTAAGATATCCGTGCCAATTCCTTTTATCATTTATTCACTTCGTGGTTCATGTTGGGCTTGGCTATTAACAGTTGTCTACTATTGAGGGGCTTACCATCAAGCAGCACCTCTATCTGGATCCGGGTAAAGCGCTTTGCTGAGCGACGTGTGTGTAACGCAGTGTAGTCACCTTTATGCATAGCCGTTAACGAAAGTGCGCTAAAATAATAACGGCCACGCCTCTCATCTATCTGGGCAACTTTCTCAAAAACAAGCTCAGCGGGATTAAAATAATAAATAGAATCTGCATCCAGATGACCCAAATCAACCATAACGCCTAGTTCCCTGAGTAATTGCATCTCAAAGATACGCAGTGGCACCTCTAAGTCACCTTCTGACAATGCTGTCAGTAAATACTGGTAATATACGAACAGTTGAGGGTGTGGATCGAAGATGGCCAGTAACTTTTGCAATAACTCATTTGCGTATAGTGCACAAAACAATGCTTTACCGGTAAATAATCCATTGTGACCGACACTTTCAACTAAGGTTAACGTCTTTAGATCATTGCGACCTTGCCAGCTCACTTGCAGGGGCACAAATGGCTGTAATACCGGCCTGATTTTAGAGTTGGGCCGGCGAACACCACGACAGACTGCACTGACTTTGCCATATTCTAAACTAAACAAATCCACCAGCGCACTGGTATCTCTATATGGCCGGCTATGTAAGACATAAACAGCTTGTCTCTCAATCCGATATTTCAAATATTCCCCAGTGATATCAAATTGTTATTTATTTAATTCGTAACCTAAACTGCGCAGTGCTCGCTCGTCATCTGCCCATCCACGGCGAACTTTAATCCACAGTTTCAACATTACCTTAGTATCGTAGAGCGCCTCTATATCAATACGCGCATCTCGACCAATGGTTTTCATTCGATCGCCTTTATCACCAATCAATATACGTTTTTGTCCCTCGCGCTCAACTAAAATTAATGCACTAATAGTTAGAAGCTTCTCATCCCGATAAAATTCTTCAATCTCAACGGTGGCACCGTAGGGCACTTCCTCGCCAACATTACGCATGATTTTTTCACGGACAATTTCTGCTACCATAAAACGACCGCTCTTATCGGTAATTTGATCAGCGGGAAAATGATGATCGCCGTCCGGCATATAGCTATTAATTAGCGCTTCTAGTTTATCGACATTGGTGCCGGTTTTAGCTGATATCGGCATGATTTCCGCAAAGTCCATCATTGCCGAGACTTTCTCTATCTGCGGCAGTAATTCGCTTTTGTCGCCTAATTGATCCACTTTATTGATCACTAAAATAACCGGACAATCACAATACTTAACTTTATCTAAAACAATTTGATCTTCTTCGGTCCAGGCGGTTCTATCGATGATGAACACTGCCAAGTCAACACCACGTAATGCCTCGCTGGCCGCTTTGTTCATGTAGCGGTTCAGAGCGATATCTATTTCTTTGTGTAACCCAGGAGTATCGACATAAACTACCTGTCTATCCTGCTCAGTTTTGATACCAAAAATCTGATGTCTAGTGGTCTGCGGCTTTTTCGAGGTAATACTAACTTTTTGCCCCAGAATATTATTCATCAAGGTAGATTTACCCATATTGGGTCTACCTACAATGGCGACAAAACCACACTTTTGATTAAGTTTACCTTTAGCGGCAAAAAAATCTTCCAATAAATTATCACTCATAATTTAATACCTAACTGCTTTAATTGCTCCAGAGCGGCACTGGCGGACTCTTGCTCTGCTTGCCTCCTGCTGGTTGCTACGCCGCGGGTGGGCTCGGATAATTCACTAATGCTACATTTAATGTAAAATGTTTGATCGTGCGCATCACCTTCAACTTTTTCTAACTGATAATCGGGCAATGCTAAGCGACGACTTTGCAGGTACTCTTGAAGTTTGGTTTTGGCATCTTTCATGCTTTGATTGAGACTGAGTGTAGCCAACCGCGATTTAAACCAGACTAGAATATGTTCGCGAACGGTATCCATATCAGAATCGAGATAAATAGCCCCGATCAATGATTCAACGGAATCTGCCAAAATAGAGTCTCGGCGATACCCTCCACTTTTAAGCTCCCCTGAACCCAAGCGCAGATAGTCACCCATTTGCATATCTCGGGCTATTTCCGCGAGTGTTTTACCTTTTACCATCTGTGCTCGCAAGCGCGACAGCTGCCCTTCCTTGGCATCGGGAAAACGCTTGAATAAACTCTCAGCGATGACAAAATTAACGATAGAATCTCCTAGAAACTCTAATCGTTCATTGTTTTGTTTGCCGCAACTTCTATGAGTCAGGGCCAATTCACAAAGACTTGCATCTTTGAATTGATAATTGATGCGACGCATCAGTACTTCTGGAGATTTAATAATCAATATAATAACTTCGACTTTCTAATAATTTAATTCACCAGTGCATCGCTACCTTAGTAGTGTAAGCAATACTTGGTCGTAATTTTATTGTAGCCTATTACAATGAACTACAAGACGAAGGCGCTGTTAATATTACTAACAGAGCCCACTGTTCTACTTGATATAACTGCTTACTTAATTAACCGAGCAGCGGTCACATCCGGAAGACTAAAGAAATCTGTCCAATGCATCCATACGGCAAAAGCTTTACCCACCATTAAAGAGTCGGGCACGAATCCCCAATAGCGACTGTCATTACTGTTATCTCGATTATCACCCATCACGAAATATTTACCAGCGGGTACCGTCCACTCACCTTCAACACCGCCGCGAGTAGGCGTGATATATATTTGGTGCTCTATACCGGTTAAATTCTCACTGACTAGATTATCCGGGGGTAAATTCGCGATAAATTCTTGCTGTTGTATCATACCATTGACGTAAACAGTTTTATTGCGATAGGCAATCACATCGCCGGGCAAACCCACTAGGCGTTTAATATAGTTTATAGAAGGATCGTTGGGATATTTAAACACCACCACATCACCACGCTGCGGTTCACCAAGAGGAACGATTTTAGTATTAATAACCGGTAGACGCAGACCGTAACTAAATTTATTGACTAAAATAAAGTCGCCAATTTTCAGGGTGGGAATCATCGATCCCGAGGGGATTTGAAACGGCTCCACTATAAATGAGCGCAGCACTAACACAAAGGCGAGCACGGGGAACATAGAGCGCGACAAGTCAGCCCAGACTGGCAAGTTTTCAATCGCCACCTGCTGCTCTTCAGTGAGCGCCTCAGGTGCAGCGGCAACGGCGGCGTCCACTCTATCCTGCCTATCTTGCGCAAACCAAACTTTATCGATGAACCAACCTATACCAGCCACCAAAGTAAGTACTACTAACACTAGGGCAAAATCAAAATTCATTTAACAACCTACTCTCTCAATTAATGATTTTTATGTTTTTTTAACTGTCAATTTTCAATACAGCGAGGAACGCCTCTTGAGGAATTTCTACATTACCAACTTGTTTCATGCGTTTTTTACCGGCTTTTTGCTTCTGCAGTAACTTCTTCTTACGCGACACATCGCCACCATAACATTTAGCCAGTACATTTTTACGTAGGGCTTTTACGGTGGTACGGGCAATGATTTTTCCACCTAATGCGGCCTGAATAGCCACATCAAACATCTGCCTGGGGATTAATTCTTTCATCTTGTCACAGAGTAGACGACCGCGGTACTGTGAGTTATCCTTATGCAAAATAAGCGATAATGCATCCACTTTTTCGCTGTTAATCAGAATATCCATGCGCACTAGTTGCGCAGGTTCAAAACGGATAAAGTTGTATTCAAGGGATGCATAACCGCGACTCACTGATTTAAGGCGGTCAAAAAAATCCAACACCACTTCTGCCATCGGTAGCTCATAACAAACCTGCACTTGCTTACCCACATATAACATATGCTTTTGCACGCCCCTCTTTTCCACACACAGACCAATCACTTGGCCTAGATACTCTTGGGGTACTAAAATGTTCGCCTTGACAATCGGTTCTCTCATGCCCCTAATACGAGCGGGATCTGGTAGCTTGGAGGGACTGTCTATCTGTACGACATCGCCATTATGCAATTCAACTTCGTAAATAACGGTCGGTGCGCTGGTAATAAGATCTAAGTCGTACTCTCGCTCTAGGCGCTCTTGGATGATTTCCATATGCAGCATGCCTAAGAAGCCGCAGCGAAAGCCAAACCCTAGTGCATCGGAGCTCTCTGGCTCGAAGAATAGCGAGGCATCGTTGAGGCGCAATTTATCCAACGCCTCTCGAAAATCTTCGAAATCATCTGAGCTGACCGGAAAGAGACCGGCATAGACTTGCGGCTGTACTTTCTTAAAGCCCTCTAACGAATCCGTCTCTTTGGTCTTCAAGTGAGTAATGGTATCGCCCACGGGTGCCCCGTGTATATCTTTAATACCGGCGACGATATAACCCACTTCACCCGCTCGCAGACAATCTACAGGCTTTCTCTTAGGGGTAAACACCCCCACAGAATCCACCAGATAGTTTTGACCGGTGGTTTTCATATAAATTTTATCTTTTTTGCGAATCGTGCCATTTTTGACTCGTACTAGCGAGACCACACCTAAGTATGGGTCAAACCAAGAATCGATAATCAGCGCCTGTAAAGGGGCGTCTACATCTCCCTCTGGTGGAGGAATAGTCGCCACCAGCGCCTCAAGCACATCTTCAACCCCCAAACCACTTTTCGCCGAGCAGAGCACGACATCGGAGGCATCAATGCCGATAACTTCTTCGATTTCTTCCTTTACTTTCTCTGGATCCGCCTGCGGCAAATCCATTTTATTGAGGATAGGTAATACTTCTAAACCTTGCTCTAAGGCGGTATAACAATTTGCCACCGATTGAGCTTCGACTCCCTGAGCAGCATCCACTACCAGTAACGCACCTTCACACGCCGCTAGCGAGCGTGACACTTCATAGGAAAAATCAACGTGCCCAGGTGTGTCGATGAAATTTAACTGGTAGGTTTTGCCATCTTTGGCATCGTAATTCAACGTTACGCTCTGCGCTTTAATGGTAATGCCACGCTCGCGTTCAATATCCATTGAATCTAGGACTTGAGACGCCATTTCGCGATCAGATAATCCGCCACAATGTTGAATAAACCGATCAGACAAAGTAGATTTGCCGTGATCTATATGGGCGATAATGGAAAAATTTCGGATATGATCTAGGTTGCTCACAAATAGAATCTCAAACTAAACAATGGTTAATAATAAAAGCGCGCTATTTTAGCCTATTAGCTGGCAGCACGATAGCGCTTTAGTCCATTTAACCCGGATATTGCATGCAATGCCGTGATGATAGCGCCGCTAGTTGTTTTTACAGGATTTTTTTCGATTGAACGCCATACTGGTGTGTCCGGTTGATTGAGAAAGAAAAGCCTGTAAGAACAAGGAGCAAGTTAGAGCACGAGCTATTGGGTGCAATATTCGGGTTAAGTGTGACTAGATAATTACAGCGAGACTACAGCTACGACAACTCCAGTAAAAGCTGGCGTTGAAATACCTTGTTACTGGCTATTTCGCACCCAGTTTAATCGCAATAAACAGCGGTGATCCCCTTCGCACAATACGCATCGGCACTGCTTTGCGTTTAGGAGATTCCTTAATCAATTCTAATAGATGCGAGACAGACTGCACCTCAGTACCATTTAGCATGCTAATTATATCACCGGGAATCAGTCCTGCCGTCGCGCCTACCCCCTCCATCACCTGTTTTACAATCACTCCAGCGGTCATCGAAAACTGTTGCTGTTGCTCAGCGGATAGGTCCGCTAGCACCACACCTAAAGGATTATTTTGCAGAGCCTCTATGTTAGTGGCAGGCAATTCCGACGCCAGCTTTTTCTCGCTAGGCAGCATGCCTATTACCAGAGACAAGCTAAGTGCCTGCCCCGCTCTAACAATATCCAAAACCGCTTCCTGCCCTGGAGGCACCACGCCAACCTTGTGTGGTAGATCCACCGAAAGATTAATCGAACTGTCATTAAACTTTAGAATAATATCGCCTACCTCTATGCCTCCTTTATCGGCTGGACTGTTGGATAACACCTTTACCACCAACGCTCCCTCCGCTTTTTCTAGGCCAAAAGATTCTGCCAATTCTTTACTGACTTCTTGAATAACCACCCCTAACCAGCCGCGACTGACAAAACCATTTTCGCGTAATTGAGCAACCACATTCATGGCTATATCAATTGGAATGGCGAATGACAAGCCCATAAACCCACCAGACCTAGTATAGATTTGAGAGTTTATTCCGACTACTTCACCCTTCAAATTAAACAGCGGCCCCCCTGAATTACCAGGATTGATAGCAACATCTGTCTGGATAAAAGGGACATAGGTTTCACTTTGCAACGCTCGGCCGGTGGCGCTAACGATACCCGCCGTCACAGAATGATCAAAACCAAACGGCGAACCAATCGCCAAAACCCACTCACCAGCCTCCAGAGATGCTGACTCGCCTATTTTCACTGTGGGTAAATTAGTGGCCGCTATTTTCAGTAATGCAATGTCAGAGCGCTCATCGCTACCGATCAGCTTCGCCTCCATTTCACGGCGATCATTTAATCTGACAATAATTTTTTGCGCATTTTTAACTACATGATAGTTGGTTAAAATATAGCCGTCTTCACTAATAATAAACCCAGAACCCAATGACTCGGGCCGCATTCTGTCAGCGGGAGAATCTCGCTCTTCAGGCTTGGGTAAAAAGGGCCTAAATATTTCGGGGACATCTTCACTCCTCGGCGCTTTAAAACCAAACCCGCTCAAACCTTGCTTCTTATTTCTCACCGCGGCGATATTAACCACCGCTGGCGCCGACTCTTTCACCAGCTCTTTAAAGTTAGGCAGCTGTGCATATACGCCAGAGGAAAAAGCCAGTAATAACAATAGGGACGCAAACAAACTCAACGCCTGTGTAACGCGCTGCTGTAACTCAACTCTTATCACACTATTTTTTCGAAATTCCATTCAATACCTTCCTGACATTAAGGTTAACAACATCCTATAACCTATGCTAAATTTCTAAACAACTTCTCGTACTCAACTCTCAGACTAAAGAACTTCCAGCACTACCAATTGATATGCATCACTATCAGCAACTTTGCTAATGTAGCGTTTAATCACATAAAAACAGCCTAATAATGCCGTCATTGAACTCAAGATAATCACGCCCTCAGACGCTGCAGCCATTGTCGTAATCGCCCCCGCCATAAACATCACCATCAGTGGTACAAAATAAAGCAACAGTGACGCCTTTAAAAAACTCTGTTCATTAATTCCGACAATCACAGAATCACCGACGTTTATAGACAGCTGTAAGGGATTATTTACCGACACATCGACCATTTTAGATGCGGCCCACTCAGCGATGGCACTCTGCCCGCAACCCTCTTTAGCAGCACACTGGCCGCACGCAGAATTACGTTTAGCTGACACTAATACCTGTCGCTGGTCAACACTCACCACTTTAGCTTGCTCTTCAATCATATATTTTTTCTATCTTTTAACCTTAGTCTGAGGAACATTGAATGACTGCCCAATTTTTAAACTGGCACCTTACAATTACTAGCACCACAATGAAAGCTACGACTGAAGCCTTAGTCCAAATTGCCTATCACCGGCTCTGTATTTTTCCCAAAAAAAATAGCCGCAATATAATTGCAGCTATTTACCAGTAATAGGTAAGCCTCAACTCAACAATAGCGATCGCTACTATCGAGAGGCAGGCCCAACCTGCTCTACAATTTTAGCGGCAATCTGTGGCGATAATTCACCCACCACAGTAATAAAATTCTTTTGCGTACGTACACCTAATGCCAGCAGCTCATTACTGGTAACAACTCCAGGTGACACTCTTTGCGTGCCCAAAGGCTCTATATTGATAGAGAGCGCTGCATTGCCATTACTATACAACAATACTTCGGCGTTCGATGTCACTTGATGTGATATTTGCCGATAACCACTTGGCAACCAGTTTGCCTGCCATAAAGCAGTTTTGGGGGAAGCAAGATCAATATGTTGCTGAATATAGCGCCCCATATCTTCAGCTACCGCACTTTTCAAAGTGGACGATGACCGAGTACCAGTCGACACTGTTGATAATTCGCTGCCAAATCTCCCCTGAGGAAATCCGGAATCAATGCCCGATACACCTGCAAAATCAACACCACCACTTAAAGTGGCTGGCTGAAACTGCCCCGAACCCAAGAGTACAATGGCTGTTACCGACGCCGCTACCGCCATGCTGGCAACAGGTTTCCACCAAGCAGCGTTAGGCTTTTCCCGCTCACTTTCCTTTGAAGCCTTTGGCTGTTGGCTCACTGTAGTGGCTTTAAAACTCGGCTCTGACGCTAATGCTGCGCTCACTCTACTTGCAAAGTCAGTATTAGGTGCTACTTCTGTAACATGTCCCTGCATGATATCTTGCGCCAAATGATACCTAAACCACTTATCCTTAAGTTGTTGATCATCTGTACTGCGTTCAATCACTCGGCGCAATTCAAATTCTTCGACCTCACCATCCATCATGGCCGATAAAGATTCTAGTGACTTATCCTGCATGTTCAAAACACTCCCAGCAGTGGTTCTGATTATTTTTAAAATAAATTTTCATTTATAAATCCAATCTTCACTGTCATTATTTAATCCAACAGAGGCGAGATTTCTTTATCGATCGCCTCTCTCGCCCTAAAAATTCTCGACCTAACCGTCCCTACAGGACAATCCATAATTACCGAAATTTCTTCATAGCTCATATCTTCAAACTCACGCAGGGTTAGCGCAACCCGCAAATCTACCGGTAGCTGATCAAGTACCGTTTTAATCACTTGGTCAATTTGTTCTCTGGCCAGATGATTCTCGGGATTACCCAAATCGTGAAGTTTATTTTCACCTTCAAAATAATGGGCATCTGCCACATCAACATCAACATCCGGCGGCCTACGACGCCGAGAGACTATGTAATTTTTCGCGGTATTAATCGCGATACGATACAGCCAAGTATAAAAAGCACTCTCACCTCTAAACCTAGGCAGGGCCTTATAAGCCTTGATAAATGCTTCTTGAGAGATATCTAACGCTTCATCATGATCGTAAACATAGCGACTCACCAAGGCTATTATCTTATGCTGGTATTTAATCACCAGCAGATCAAATGCTCGTTTATCTCCCTCTTGTACCCTTTTAACTAGCTGCTTATCAATTTCAGTATTATTCTCGCCCGACACTTAACATCCTTACACTATGTATGCGACTATAATATGCAAAAAGCAAAAGCGACCAAAACTTGTACGCCTACTCAATACTTTTTGTACCACAAACTAAATGAACACTCCCAAGCAAAACTTAAAAACGCTGGGATCAATTCAAGATTACTAGCATTGAGAGTGGTACTTCTAGTAAAAGTTCCTAGTTATCCTAAAAAATAGTTTTTTTGTTTACATTTTTCAATTGGGCTATTCCCTTGATGCAACCAACCCTTCCACGCTTTCGGCCAGTAATCAGGATAGTCCACTGCTTACAAAAACCGCTCAGGGTAGGTCGATTACCCTTATTACATCAACTAATTCAATTATTACCGTGGATTAATTACTCTGCTAAGTTTAAGACTAGCTTTTTACCTTCTAACATCGTTAAATTCGTGCATGATTAATTGTCGAGGTGCCAGCCACTGAGAAACCTTAACAATTCACCTCTCTCAGCTAAAGAAAGTAGTAACTTACGATATGCAAACACAACATGAATTTGACGTATTAATCATCGGCAGCGGCGCCGCTGGATTGACTTTAGCCCTTAAACTGGCTGACAAAGCTAACATAGCCGTGCTCAGTAAAGGTGAGCTAACCAGCGGTTCTACCTGGCTCGCACAGGGTGGGGTTGCAGCAGTCATCGACTCACTAGATGTTGAAAAAAATCATGTCGATGACACTTTGACCGCAGGTGGCCACTTGTCCCATAGCAAGGCGGTTAATTTCACCATCGATAATGCTCGTGAATCGATTGACTGGCTCATTCAACAAGGCGTGCCATTTAGTAAAGAAAACGGCCAGTTACACTTAACCAAAGAGGGAGGTCACAGTCATCGACGCATCATCCACGCGGCTGACTCCACCGGTAGAGCTATATTACAAACGCTGATTAAACGCGCCAAGGCCTGTGATTCTATCCATTTTTTTGAACATAGCATGGCGATTGATCTGATCACGACCGAAAAACTGGGCATTTCAGGTGATCGTTGTCTGGGCGCTTACGTACTCAATAGCCACAGTGGTGATATACAAGTATTTAAGGCCAAGCAAACTATTTTGGCGACTGGCGGCGCCTCTAAAACTTACCTCTATACCAGCAACTCAGACGGCGCTAGCGGCGACGGTATCGCCATGGCTTGGCGATCAGGTTGTAGAGTGGCGAATTTAGAATTCAATCAATTCCACCCCACTTGCCTCTATCACCCGCAGGCAAAATCATTCTTGGTCAGCGAAGCGGTACGCGGAGAAGGTGGCAGACTATTACTGCCAGATGGCACCCCTTTTATGCACAAGTTTGATCAGCGGGGCGAACTCGCCCCGCGAGATATTGTGGCCAGAGCGATAGATCACGAGATGAAACGCCTGGGGGCAGATTGTCTTTTTCTGGATATTTCGCACCGGGATGACGATTTCATCAAAAGTCATTTCCCAACCATCTATCAGCGCTGCAGTGAGCTGGGTATTGACATGTGCAACCAACCGATTCCCATTGTCCCCGCCGCCCATTATACCTGTGGAGGCGTGATGAGCGACATCCATGGTAATACTGACATTAGCGGCCTATATGCCATTGGAGAAACAGCGTTTACCGGGCTGCACGGCGCCAATCGGCTCGCCTCTAATTCGCTATTAGAATGCATTGTATTTGCCTCTTCTTGTGCCGTCGATATTGCAGATAAATTAGCGCTACCGGCCAACTACCCAATCATTCCCTCATGGGATGAATCTCAAGTAACCGACTCAGATGAAGATGTAATTATCGCCCACAATTGGGATGAGCTACGACGTTTCATGTGGGATTATGTCGGCATAGTGCGCACCGATAAGCGTTTGCAGAGAGCCAAACATCGCTCCGATCTACTGCAGGGCGAGATAGCGGAGTACTACAGCAACTATAAAATCAGCAAAGATTTATTAGAGCTTCGCAACTTAGCGCTGGTTTCGCAGTTAATTATTCAATCGGCCATGTTGCGCAAAGAGAGTCGTGGCTTGCATTACACCCTGGATTACCCCAACCTAGGCCCGCAGGCGAGAGACACTATCCTCACCCCTATCAATTATCTTTGGCCGGGGAATTCACTCTGATTTGAGTCGAATATTGATCCAGCGCGCAGCCACTCGCAGGCGCCGATAACTGTGCCGATCGACACTATCGGGGAAAATAAGCAAGTGGATATTCGCATGATGCTGGCGATTCAGGCGCAGATACAACATACCAAACACTAGGTAGAGCTGTTCAATGCCCACACAAGTTTCAAGTGAGCCAGAGCCTCTGGCAATACTAATCACACCGCTTTGCAAATTCCAATGCAAATGCCAATCGGGCTCGACACTGCGATATTCAAGGAAGGCAAAACAGAGCAAAACAGCCAGCGTGACTAGCTGTAATAAAGTGGGGATTTGAGCAATACTGATACTGATAATCGCCAGTAAATATACTAGCAAAAACAACCCCCGCTTGATCCGCGAAGGCCTTATAATAATATTAAGCGGGCTGAACACGCTGTAAAATCAATTCCACCATCGATTGTAACTGTGGATCGTCTGATTTGTCTCGACGCATCAGCCAGACAAATAAATCTTGGTCTTCACAAGCTAATAACCTGACAAAAGTATCTTTCTCTGTTTCTGATAACTGCTTAAATGCCTGCTCCATAAACGGCACAAATAACACATCCAATTCCAACATGCCCCTGCGACATTGCCACGTTAATCGACGTACATCTTCATCTGAATACATAGTTACAACCTAACTGTTTTTAATACGAGGTATTAGAGCAAAGCGCCGATTAAATGCCAAGCACAAAGCAAGCCACAGGGATAAAACCCTCCGATCAACGCTGATCTGATTCAAGCTGCCACTAGCGCTATAGATTAGTCTCAAGATAAGGTACAGTAGCAGCCATTTAAGTATCCACTATTCCCCTTGCAATCACCAACACTGCAAAGACAACCCAAGGCTAATCAATGAGCTCTAACGCCGACTATCTGTCGATCATTTTAAATGACACCCCTTTATTTGATGTGCGTGCTCCGATAGAGCACAGTAAGGGATGCATTAATAACGCCATAAATTTACCAATAATGTCAGACAGCGAGCGTGAAAAAGTCGGCACTTGTTATAAAAAACTCGGTCAAGATGCGGCGATTACACTGGGCCGAGAACTGGTCACTGAGCAACTCCAACAAGCGCGTACCCAGCAGTGGTTAGACTTTTCAAAAGCTAACCCGCACGGCTTACTCTACTGCTTTCGCGGCGGTCTTCGCTCGAAAATAAGCCAGCAGTGGATGAGTGAATCCGGGGTTAATTACGCTTTTGTAGAGGGGGGCTATAAAGCCCTGCGTCGTTTTTTACTTGACGAACTGGAGCTAAGTGTTAAACAGGTACCCATGATGCTGATTAGTGGTAGAACGGGGTCGGGAAAAACCCGCTTATTGCAGCGCCTACCGCACATTGTTGACCTAGAGGGCTTAGCCAATCACCGCGGGTCCAGCTTTGGTGCGGCCTGTACCGCACAACCGAGCCCGATCGACTTTGAAAATGCTATTTCTAGCGCGTTACTCAAACATCGTCACGGTCATAACAATACCGTATTTTTAGAAGATGAAGGTCGCTTAATTGGCAGTTTAACTTTGCCTACCGGATTAAAAGAGCAGATGGAAAGTCTCTCCCACATTGCCTTAGAAACGCCTTTAGCACAACGTATTGATTATGCCATTGAAGATTACATTGAGATATTACTCACAGAACTGTTAGCAACCCATAACAGAACTGAAGCCCTCGACATATTAAGTGCGAGACATACGCAAAGCCTTGGCAGAATTCGCAAGCGATTGGGTCCTGAACGCTACTTACTGGCTGTTCAATTACTTGAAAAAGGCATCAAAGTTCACCGAGAACAAGAGTGCACCTCTGGTTATCGTGATTTCATAGAACTTATTCTCACCCAGTACTATGACCCTATGTATGACTACCAACTAACCCGCAAGCCTCGCCCGAGTATTTTTAGTGGTACTGCAGAGCAAATAGAGCAATATATCAACCAGATGTTAGTAAGCGGATAACCACATGCAACTGAGCGACACTAAATACCGAGACATCGTTTTAATAGGCGGTGGTCATGCACATGCTTTAGTTGTCAAGATGTGGGGGATGCGACCACTGCCTGGGGTGCGTTTAACCCTGATTTCGAATGCGGTCGACACTCCTTATTCAGGTATGCTGCCTGGATTGATCAGCGGTGAATACCGGATCGAGGAGACCCACATTGATTTATTTAAGTTATGCAGCTGGGCTGGGGTACGCTTCATCTGCGCCAAGGTTACTCAGTTAAATTGCCAACAAAAAAGTATTTCACTGCAGCAGCGCCCGGCGATTGAATACGATATCGTCTCCATCAATACCGGTTCAACCCCCGATATAGCCAAGACAGCCGGCGCCGCTGAATACGCATGCGCGGTAAAACCAATCAGTCAATTTTACCAGCAGTGGCAACAGCTTTTAGTCCGTATGCAACAGGCCGACCAGCCACTGCAAATCGCTATGGTAGGCGCAGGTGCCGGTGGTTTTGAGCTAATTTGTGCCATGCACAGCGCCTGGCAAAAAAACCAAAGCGCCGAGCAACAAGCTCATAAATTTCACTGGGTAGTTGCCGGTAAGCGGATTTTATCAGGCCACAATGAAAGGGTGCAAAAACAGGCCATCGACTACTGCCAAAAAATGCACATCGATATCCACTATGAATTTAAGGTCGAAAAAGTCACCCTCGATAGCATCATCAGTAAAGCCACAGTCAATACTACATCGAGTAAAACTCTGCGCACCGACATGGTCATTTGGTGCACGGGGGTGAGTCCTGCTAAATGGCCGGGCACGGCTGGGCTGGCATTAGATGAGCGAGGGTTTATCGCCGTCGATGACTGCCTGCGCTCGCTCTCGCACCCAGAGGTATTTGCCGCGGGGGATGTCGCTACCCAAGTGGCATCTCCCAGACCTAAAGCGGGCGTCTTTGCCGTCCGTCAGGCACCCGTGCTATTTGATAATTTATGCCGTGCTATCTTACAGCGCCCACTAAAAAAGCACCGCCCCCAGCAACATTTTTTAAGCTTACTGGCCACCGGTAATCAACAGGCAATTGCCAGCAGAGGGCCATGGTGCATTTCAGGTCACTTCATCTGGCGAATTAAAGATCATATTGACCGTACTTTTATGCGCAAGCTAAATGTTCTGCCAGAGAGACCGAGCATGAAAATTCAGGCCTGCTCACCCGTCTTACTGGATAAAGATCACCAACATGACACTATGCGCTGTGGCGGTTGTGGCGCAAAAATCGCCAGTAGTATCCTAAGTAATACCTTAAAAAAGGTAACTACAGACCTACCGCTTTACGCTAGAGATGACATTATTATTGGCTTAGAGTCTCCCGATGACGCCGCGATTATCAGCACCGCCGGTAAAGCACTGGCGCAGAGCGTCGACCAATTTCGCAGTATTATCGACGATCCATATCTATTTGCTAAAATTGCCACCAACCATGCACTCAGTGATTTACATGCCATGGCCTGCGATCCGCAATCCGCTCTTTCAATGGTTGCCATGCCCTTTGCCGGCAGCCAAATACAAAAACGCGAGCTCTACCAACTCAGTTACGGCATCATTGAAACCTTAAACCAAGCCCAATGCACATTGATCGGCGGTCATACCAGCGAGGCCACTGAACTGAGTTTAGGGCTGACCGTCAACGGCTTAGTGGATATTCAAACGCTTAAAACTAAAACCGGGATTAGCGCTGGCCAACGCTTGATATTAACCAAACCCATAGGTACTGGGGTGATCATGGCGGCTCACATGCAGGCCATCGCGCCCGGCGCAATAGTGCAGCAGTGCCTACATAACATGTTGCAGAGCAATCGAGACGCCGCCACTATTTTAAAGCGATACCAAGTGAGCGCGATGACCGATTTGACCGGCTTTGGCCTTATTGGTCATCTACTGGAAATGTTGCGAGACTCCTCCCTTGAGTGCCACATCAACATCGCTGCTATCCCATTGTTGATGGGTGCAAGTGATTTATCCAGACAGGGCATCGCCAGCAGTTTATACACTAAGAACCTTGAAGCGAGTGTGGCGATAGCTAATATTGAGCACTGGCAGCAACATCCTGTCTACCCGCTACTCTTTGATCCTCAGACCAGTGGTGGATTACTCGCTTGGGTTAATGCGGATGTTGTCGAGCAGTGCCTGAGTCAGCTACAGGCAGAGGGCTATCACAGCGCAGCAGTTATCGCCCAGGCGCTGGAAACTGGTGAAGATTTTACTGAAAAGAAGATTGTTTTAGGCTGAAAAAAAAGCTCTGGCCACCCAAGGTGGGCATGGCCAAAGCTACCTAAACTTAATCTGTGACCACGCTTTTATTGACGGGCTTTAAAGTAATCTCAGTTTTGGATTCAATATAGTCCTGCAGCACTAGCGGCTGTTATCGCACAGGCGAGGGAAATACCAGAAGATTTTACTGAAAAGAAGATTGTTTTAGGCTGAAAAAAAAGCTCTGGCCACCCAAGGTGGGCATGACCAAAGCTACCTAAACTTAATCTGTGGCCACGCTTTTATTGACTGGTTTTATACTAACCGTCACTTTGGATTCAATATAGTCGTGCAGTACTTGGCGCTGCTGTTGCGACAAATACAAACCCATTTTAGTGCGCCGCCAGATGACATCTTCCAACGTCATCGCCCATTCGCACGCTATTAAATAGTCAACTTCGCGCTGATACAGGTTCGAGCCAAAGTGAATGCCCAAATCATCAACCGCTGCACAATCACTGAGTAACTGTTGGCTTAACGTGCCATAACTGCGCACAAAACGTTTAATAATAATCGCTGATAACCAGGGATAACTACCCTCCAGTTCAGTTTGCAAACTGTCTCTAGAGCTGAAGTCCCCACCGGGCAATACCGCCTCTTTGGTCCATGGGGCACCCGCATTGGGGAAAAACTCACAGAGTTTATCGACCGCTGCCTGCGACAGCTTACGGTAGGTGGTGATCTTCCCGCCAAATACCGATAACAAGGGCAGCGCGCCCTTTTCTGCAGAAATTTCAAAGGTGTAATCGCGGGTCACCGCCTGCGCCGAATCCGCCTCATCATTGAGTAACGGCCTGACCCCGGAATAGGTTGAGACGATGTCTTGCGCGCTAATTTGCGCCTTGAAATGGGCATTAGTGACACTCAGTAAATAGTCTATTTCCTGTTCATCTATCGCCACTTCAGAGGGGTCGCCACGGTACTCTAAGTCGGTAGTACCGATCAGCGAAAAATCATCTTGATAGGGAATCACAAAGACGATCCTGCCATCTTCATTTTGTAGGATAAACGCCTGCGGCTGATGATGTATTTTAGGCACAATAATATGACTGCCTTTGATTAACCGAATGCTTTTAGGCGAGCGCTCATCCAACACATCAGTAAATAACGAGGCTACCCAAGGTCCCCCGGCATTGGCAATCGCCTTGGCATAGACCTTAGTGATCTCTCCACTACCCTGCTGCAAACTCACACACCAGCCCCGGTCGGTACGCTTCGCGGCCACGCATTTAGTACGCACAAAAATATCCGCCCCATGCTGCTGGGCTGCCAGAGCATTCAAAATAACCAATCGAGCGTCATCAACAAAAGCATCTGAGTATTCAAACCCCTTGCTCATACTCTCTTTTAACGGGCTGTCTTTAGTGAATTTTAAACTCACTGATTTTTTTAAGGTAGATCGCTTCGCCAAATTATCATAGAGGAATAAGCCCATCCTAATCATCCAAGCTGGACGCAAATGTGGTCGATGGGGCAATTGAAAACGCAGCGGTGCAATGATGTGCGGGGCACTGTGCAACAACACTTCACGCTCAGCTAGCGCCTCACGCACCAGGCGAAACTCATAGTATTCAAGGTAGCGCAAGCCGCCGTGGATCAGTTTACTACTCGCCGATGACGTGGCACTGCCCAGATCATTCATCTCACACAATGCTACGGTTAAGCCCCGCCCCGCAGCATCTGCCGCAATACCGGTGCCATTAACGCCACCGCCGATCACTAATAAATCGTAGCACTGCTCTGATACTGTCTCTGCCTGCACCTAGTTCACCCTGAATAATGTTTAATTTGTCAATATTTACGAGTATATCGATAAATTATGAATATTAAAAGACAGAAACGAACATTTTCGAATACTAAAGTGCATAAAAATTACCAATCCAGCTTTTCTGACAACAATATCAGCGGGCTTAGGAAAATACTTCAGACTGTTTTCGAGAGAGAGAGTAAGAAAAAGAAAAATGGAAAGAGTAGCACTCTTTTTTTATTGATTGAAAAATCTGTAAATCATGTTTCTATACTGATCATGCACAGTGAAGAATTAAAGGAGGATTAATACTATGACCGAGTAAAGCTGAGTACTGGATAATTTTGCCAGCATCGATCAAGGGATTAGCAGTCTATGAATAACCTCTATATATCGCCAACAATAAATTGCTTAACCTGCCATGCTTTTTGACACTGCCCGCTTGGAGATGACAGCCCTGACATTTTTATTAAAGTATTTAGCGACTGCTACTTGTCTGAGTTGCAATCTAGAGCTGACTACGCTTGGTTAAGCCTTGCAAAGTGCGGCATTAATAGCTTGTGCCAATTGCTCATTTTGACTAAATTTATCGCGTAACCACTGGCAAATTCGCAGCTTTCTATCATCTAACTCAAACGGTCGCGCCGATAGGCACAGGTATTTTGAACCGTCGGCGACAAAACCAAACGGGGCGTATAATTTTTTCTGTTGGAGTAATCTGCTCACCATATGAATCGACATTAGCGCCGCCCCCTGACCACTCTCTGCAGCCTCTAGCGCTAAGAAGTGGCGCTGGTGGTAGATATCTTGGTTAAAGGCGCTGCACTGGGTTTGCTCCTGCCAGTTGAGCCAGGCATCACTGCGGGTCTGGGCGTGAATGCGGGTAGTTTTTGCCCCGTCTGCAGCGGCTGTATTTTTTAACTGGCTATCTAATACTGGCCCCACATATTCTTGACCTATGGTGAAAATATGCAACTCATCACTCAGCTCAAAATCATTCCTGCGAATCGCGATATCCGCTGGATCACGGCGAAAATTTAACGGCCCACCAGCAGAGAGTACTTGGATATTGACACCTGTTTGCTGTTCAATCTCAGTGAAGTAGGGGATCAGAAATTTAAGACAGATGGTGGGCTCGCAGGAAATAACTAATGGTGCATTCAGCTTGTCGCTGGCTAAATCCTCAATCAGCGCATCTAAATCAAAAAAAAGATCGGTCAAATGGCTGGCAAGTACCGCACCTGCAGGACTGAGTCTGGCTATTTTTGCATCGCGTACGAACAGGGCAAAGCCCAACCCCTGCTCCAGGTTTTTAATCTGTTTACTGACGGCACTGTGGGATACATACAGTTCATCGGCGGCGCCGGCAAAAGTCTCATGTCTAGCGCAAGCTTCAAAAAACTTAAGTGACTTTAAGCTCCAGCGCCTACTGGCCGAATGGGCAGATTTTATGGACATGACTTTTTGGAACCCTCTTTACTGAATAAAACTCACTGTTTAAACAGCATTTTAGGTAATAGGCTTGGCTTTGTAAATATTAACCTGAATCAGTGACTGCAATATGGCACTTAGCGCAAGCTCTTGACATTACAGCGGTTAGAAAAATACCCATTGAACCTAAGGGGGCAACTAAGATTTTTCAATTCCGCTGTAAAGCCAATATTTTACACTCTGTTTCCACATTGAAACCACGGATTCAGGTTTAAACCAAAGCATGTCTTTAAGGAATCCTCAAGAATGGGTATCGAACAAATATTAATAGTCGCCGGTATTACCTGGCTTGCTGTCATCAGCCCGGGCGCTGATTTTGCGGTAGTATCACGCAACAGCTCAAATTATGGGCGCGGTGCCGGCATCGCCTCCTCTGCCGGCATTGCCTCGGGCTGCTGGGTACATATTGGCTACGCAATCTTTGGCATCAGCTTGATTATGCGTTTTTTCCCCAGCTTGTTTGCCGTTATTCAAGTCTGTGGTGCCGCCTACTTAGTTTATCTGGGTCTAGCGACGATTATTTCAGGCCAAAAAAAGGTGGTTAATAGCGATCAAAATATCACAGTTTCACTGTGGCGGTACTTCAGCACAGGTCTATTAACCAATAGCTTAAATCCTAAAACGTCGATTTTTGTGATCAGTTTATACACGCAACTGATAGGACCACAAACGTCGATGTATGAGCAGTTACTTTGGGGTATTTTTATCTCACTCTCACACTTTCTCTGGTTCTCAATCATTGCATTTTTTATGTCCACCAGCAAAATTCGCCGCTGGATTATGCATCACCAATGGCAGTTTAACTTTGTCATTGGGCTGTTATTGATTGCCTTAGGCCTGGCGCTATTTTTTACTGATAATCTTGGGGTGGCTTAAAGAGCTAAATCAATACTGGCCAGCACGCTCTTGGAGGACGGGTTCATGCCGTAGTGGTAGCCGCTGTTAGCTGAGTTAGCAGTAATTAATTTTGAGCAGGCGGCTTATGCGTCATTGATCAAAGCTTGTATAGGCACAGTGTAGTAAGCTTATTAGGCTATCGATAAAATATTGCGGATACGGACTCATTCTGTCAGTGCAGCGCTTCATCATTTTATGTTTGAGCAATAAAACCAATCGCCCCATTTTTTTGGCTGATGAGAGTGACTGTTCTAGATTATTAACACCTAATCAACACAGCGATTATCGCTAACCAGACATAAACTCAGGAGATAGAGCAAGACAGCTGGGCGAGCGCCCAGCTGTGAAAGGTATTACCTACAGAAGCTCAGTAAGCTCTGGTACTGCTTCGAACAGATCAGCGACTAGACCGTAATCGGCAATCGAGAAAATCGGGGCCTCTTCGTCTTTATTGATCGCTACTATCACTTTCGAATCTTTCATTCCCGCCAAGTGCTGGATAGCACCGGAAATACCGACCGCAATGTATAAATCAGGGGCGACAATCTTACCCGTTTGACCCACTTGCATATCGTTGGAGACAAAACCGGCATCAACCGCTGCGCGAGACGCACCGACAGCCGCGCCCAATTTATCGGCGACCGCTTCCAAGATTTTGAAGTTTTCACCGTTGCCCATACCACGACCACCAGAGATGATGATTTTGGCTGAGGTCAGCTCTGGACGCTCAGATTCTGCCACTTGTTCACTGACAAAACGTGACTTACCCGCATCACAGACACTGGCAACTACTTCAATGCTCGCTGAACCCTCTTGCGCCGCCTCATCAAACGCGGTGGTTCTCACGGTGAGTACTTTCACTGCATCCAGTGACTGTACTTTGGCAATCGCGTTACCCGCATAGATAGGACGCTCAAAAACATCGACACTTTCCACGCGGATGATTTCAGAAATTTGTGCCACATCCAACAGCGCCGCGACACCGGGCATAATATTCTTACCCGAGGTAGTTGCAGGGGCTAATAAATGGGTTTTTCCCGCGGCCAGCTCTACGATCAAAGGCAACATGTTTTCTGCTAATTGGTGCTCGTACGCAGCATTGTCTGCCACTAGTACCGTTGTAACACCCGAAATTTTAGCAACAGCTTCTGCCACACTTTGACACTGACTGCCAGCGACTAATACACTGACATCTGCACCGATTGCCAACGCCGCCGTTACTGTATTTAAGGTCGCACTTTTTAAGCTCTCGTTATCATGCTCTGCAATAACTAAAATAGACATAATATTATTCTCAACTCTGAATATGTTTTAAGCAAATTTATCTAACCACCCATTACAAAAGGGTAATTAGCTTCATTAAATAACTTTTGCTTCATTTTTTAGCTTTTCGACTAACTCGGCAACATTTGCCACTTTAATTCCACCTTTACGCTCAGGCGGTGGCGTCACTGCTATTAGCTTAGTGTGCTCTTTTATGCTGACGCCTAGCTCTTCAGGCGTCTTCACCACCAACGGCTTGCGTTTCGCTTTCATAATATTCGGCAAAGAGGCATAGCGCGGCTCATTGAGGCGTAAATCAGTAGTGGCAATAATAGGCATGCTCAGCTCAATGGTTTGTAAACCGCCATCAACTTCACGGGTGACTAACGCCTTATCTCCTTGCACTTCTATTTTAGAGGCGAAGGTTCCCTGTGCCATTCCCGTTAACGCCGCCAGCATTTGACCGGTTTGGTTATTATCGGTATCAATCGCCTGCTTGCCTAAGATAACCATACCCGGCTGCTCTTCTTCAATGATTTTCGCCAACAATTTAGCGACATTTAAAGACTCTAACTCCTGCTCGGTCTCGACCAGAATAGCGCGATCAGCACCGAGCGCCAGTGCGGTACGCAACTGCTCTTGGCAGGCTTTCACCCCGAGAGAAACAACCACTACTTCTGTGGCTATGCCCGCTTCTTTTAATCTAATCGCCTCTTCTACTGCGATTTCACAGAAGGGGTTCATGGCCATTTTAACGTTGCTAAGATCAACACCGCTGTTATCTGACTTGACTCTCACTTTAACGTTGTAGTCGATAACACGCTTGACTGTTACTAATACTTTCATAAAAACACCTAGTTTACATGAGAAAAAAACTGTTGCTCTGATAGTGACATAATTGCATCACTACCCGCTTCGATACTTGCGATGCAAGCTTTGGTTCTAACTAAAAAATGTTCGCTGTAAAATTGGCAAGTGACTTTTTTAGCGTTTAAATACTCTGAATCACCTGCGCCTTGATCCAATTGTTGCTGAGCGGCAATTGACGATTTTGCCATCAACCAACCCCCGAGTAAGTAGCCCCACAATTGTAAATTATTGGCGGCGATACTGTCAGCCTGCTGTGGATTCTTGGCCAGCCAAACCAGCGCCGCCCGAGCATCATCTAACGCACTGGATAGAGCAGATTGTAAATCACCAGCGCCATCTAACGAATCCAGCTCATCAACGGTACGCTGTACGTCTTCGATGAACAGGGTAGCTTGAGCTGCCTTATCAAACAAGGTTTTACGCAGGGTTAAATCCAATGCCTGGATACCGGTCGTGCCCTCGTAGATAGGTAAAATTCGCGCATCACGTACATGCTGTGCCACTCCTGCCTCCTCGATATAACCAGCACCACCGTATACCTGCATAGCCAATGAGACCAACTCTTGGGCTAACTCAGTGGACCAACCTTTGACAATAGGCGTCAAAAAAGCCACTTTTGCCGCTATCGCTGGCTGCTGCTCAGACGTTGCGGCCGCTTTTTTGTCATCTTCAAAGCCGGTGAAATAACAGAGGGCACGGATCGCCTCGGTACCTGACTTCATCATCAGTAACATACGTCGCACATCACCAAACTGGATAATACGGATGCTGTTACCGCTTTTATCTGATCCCTGCACCCGTTGCGCTGCATATTCAAGCGCCCCTTGAAAGGCGCGTTCCGATATACCCAGCCCCTGCACACCCACGCCTTGTCGGGCATGGTTCATCATACTGAACATGTAGCGCAAACCACAGTGCGGCTCGCCAACTAAATAGCCGATGGCACCCTCATTGTCCCCGTAGCTCATGACGCAGGTGGGACTACCGTGAATGCCCATCTTGTGCTCTAGGGAGAGACAGCGAACATCGTTCTCAATGCCCGGGTTACCCGACTCATCGAGTAAATATTTGGGTACAACAAACAGGGAAATGCCCTTCACTCCCGCAGGGGCATCTGGCAGTCTTGCCAAGACTAAATGCACAATGTTTTCCGCCATTTGATGATCACCCCAAGTGATGAAAATCTTTTGGCCAAATATTTTGTAGTGGCCCTCATCTGCCACAGCACGTGTTTTAATCGCGGCCAAGTCAGTGCCTGCTGCCGACTCCGTTAAGTTCATGGTGCCCGTCCACTGACCACTGATCAGTTTTTCTAAATACTGGGCTTTTAACTGCTCACTACCATGATTTTCTAACGCTGCAATAGCGCTCTGGCCCAACATCGGACACAGTGCAAACGCCATGTTAGCGCTCTGCCATATTTCATTGGCAGCCACGGATAACAAATTGGGTAAACCTTGCCCACCAAACTCTTCGGCTGCCGATAGTGACGGCCAGCCCTGCTCGACAAAATTTCGATACGCCTCACCGAAACCTGGTGTTTCAACGACCTTACCATCGACCAATTTCGCCGGGTGAATATCCCCCTGTTGATTTTGCTCAACCAGATTTTTAGCGGCGAACTTGGCCGCTTCCGACAAAACCACATTGGCAAAGTCTGCATTGACTTCATCGAGACCCTTGTCTTGACAAAAAGCATCAAATTCAAGTAGATGACGAATGACAAAGTCTACGTCTTTATAGGGGTGTTGATATACGCTCATTTCTTATTTACCTTCTGTTCTTAACTAATCACTTGATAACAACTAACTAAATTATCAGGGCTATATTTTTCTGTTACCACTGTTGGCACCTAGTGACAACTTACTGGCAATCGCTTCGATTACCTTGCACTCATCCGCAAGGCACCATCTAACCTGATCACCTCGCCATTGAGATAACCATTTTCGAGGATATGAGCCGCCATTTTAGCGAACTCCCCAGGGTCACCAAAACGTTTAGGGCTCTGCACCAATGCGATTAAAGGCTCACGCACTTCGTCAGTCATCGCCTGCATCATCGGGGTATCAAAAATACCCGGAGCGATAGTCATATTGCGAATCCCCAGGCCCGCTAGATCCCTGGCGATTGGCAGCGTCATCCCGGCAATCGCGGCTTTACTGGCGCTGTATGCTGCCTGCCCTACCTGACCATCAAAAGCCGCCACTGAGGCGGTATTAACGATCACTCCGCGCTCACCATTTTCATCGGCTTGATTCTTTGCCATCTGCTCGGCACATAGGCGCAGTACATTAAAGCTGCCAATCAAATTGATATTGATCACTTGACTAAATTTCTCTAACGCCAATACTCCCTTGCGCCCCAGCACTTTGCCCCCCGGGGCAATCCCGGCGCAGTTAATTAGGAAATGGATCGCTGCATATTTAGCCATCACCCGCTCTATTCCCGCCGTCACCGAAGCCTCACTGGTAACATCAACGTTGACAAATAGCGCATCGGGCAATGCCGCGGTCAATTTGATCCCCGCCACCTCATCCAGATCGAACACTACTACTTTGGCCCCCACAGCGGATAAATGCTGGCAGGTGGCCATGCCCAATCCAGAGGCCCCCCCGGTGACTACGACCACTTTTTGCGCTATTTGCATCTTAACTCCCTACCCGCCATACAAGACCTTCATCTCATCGGCGCCAATAAACATTAAATCAACTCTATGGCGACAGCCGTTGCCTCTCCACCACCAATACACAGCGAAGCCAGTCCTTTACGTTTACCTTGAGCTTGTAAAGCATATATAAGGGAAACCAAAATTCTTGCCCCTGAGCACCCAATAGGATGCCCGAGAGCGCACGCACCGCCATTTACGTTGACTTTGTTGATATCCAAGCCCAGTTTTTGCACAGCAATCATCGTCACTACTGCAAAAGCTTCATTGATTTCAAACAGATCGACATCATCACTGCGCCAATTGATGTTATGCAATAATTTTTCAATCGCAGCCACCGGCGCCTGAGTGAACTCTTCGGGCAATTGTGCGTGGGTGCTGTGCCCGACAATACGGGCCAAAGGGGTGAGTTTTCGCGCTTTCGCTTCACTCTCGGTCATTAACACCAGTGCGGCAGCACCATCTGAGATAGAACTTGAGTTAGCGGCGGTAATGCTACCCGGAGTTTTAAAGGCCGCTCTGAGTTTGGGAATTTTTTCCTCATCGACGACAAAGGGCTGTTGATCTTCTCGTACTTCTGTCTGAGATTTTCTATTGGTTACTATCACTGGGGCTATTTCAGCACTAAAGCGCTGTTCTTTAATCGCCTTTTTAGCCCGTCTGAGTGAGCGAATCGCAAATTCATCCATCGCCTCGCGCGAAAAGTTAAAGCTATCGGCACTGTCCTGAGCAAACACGCCCATCAACTTGCCATCGTAGGCGTTTTCTAAGCCGTCATAAAACATCGAGTCAAGTACCTTGCCATGTCCCATGCGCATACCCTCACGTGCTTTGGGTAGCAAGTAGGGAGACTGACTCATGTTTTCCATGCCACCGGCGACCATAATTTTGGCACTGCCGGCGAGAATTTGATCATGCGCTAGCATCAGTGCTTTCATGCCCGAGCCACACATTTTATTGATAGTGGTGCAATTTGCCGCCATGTTCAGTCCAGCGGCTAACGAGGCCTGTCGTGCAGGGGCTTGGCCCAAACCTGCAGAGAGTACACAACCCATCACCACTTCATCGATATCAGCAGCGCTCAATTTTGCTCTTGATACCGCCGCCTTAATCGCAACAGCGCCTAGATCGGGGGCTGAAACGGTACTTAGACTGCCCTGCAGGCCGCCAATAGCAGTTCGCGCTGCGCCGACGATGACTATCGCCTCTGGTTTTGCTGACATAGAAACTCTCCTGAAAATAATACAGTCACTATAGTGACTATAGGCATGATATAAAATGACAATAGCTTACTATTTAACTCACATTTTATTACACTTAATCTTTATTACAAAAACGAGTTATTTATGGCCACCGTCGATATCCATTATGCACGCGCTATCTTAGCTTGCTACGCACGCAGTGGTCTGAGTATAGAACAGTTGCTTGGGGAAGCTGGCATTGATCAGGACATTCTAGCCAATAACGACAGCCGGATTGCCGGGGAAAAAATAACCTATTTAGTGAAACACACTTGGGCTCGCCTCGATGACGAATTTATGGGCTGTACCGAGCACCCCTGCAAGCACGGTGTATTTGCCCTGATGAGCAAGTACTCACTTAATCATGATAGTTTACGGCGAGTACTCGAACAAGGTATTCACTTTTACCGCCTGTTTACCGACGATATACAGATGCAATTAAAGATTAAAGGCGGCACTGTTGAATTTAGCATTAAATTTGCCAAACCCGAATTGGATGCGGGTAATTTCTTTCAAGAGTTTTGGCTGATGATCTGGCACCGTTTCGCCAGCTGGGTAATCGGTCGCAAGATTACTTTAAACCAAGTATTTTTCCCCTACCCCAAACCCGCACACCATCAAGAGCTTAAAAATGCCTTCCCCTGTCGCCATAATTTCAATCAAGCGGTGATGAAAATCAGCTTTAGTGTCGCGTATTTAAGCCTGCCACCGATCAGAAACCAGCGTGACTTAATCCTTTTTTTAAAGGACTCTCCCGCCGACCTCATCACTATCCCCGGGGAGGAGATAAGCTACAGAGCTAAAATTCGCACGCAACTGCTACAGCAACAGCAAATAATTTTGCACTGTCCAGACTTTGAGTTACTGGCAAAAAGTTACAATATTAGCTCGCAAACTTTAAGGCGGAAACTAAAAATCGAAGGTACTTCATACGGCCAGATCAAAGATGAAATCCGCCGTGATATCGCCATCGACAAACTCAACTCAAATGCCAGCTCCATTGCTGACATTGCCCGTATTTTAGGCTTCAGTGAGTCTCGATCTTTTACCAGGGCATTTAAAAAATGGACTGGACACACCCCTAGTGAGTATCTGCTAATTTATAATCATGGCTAAATAGCCCCTAATATTGAGGCGATTGATGATCAATTAGTCTGCATCAAAATTGTCGGTAGAGCGTCATTCAGCAATTTTAGGCACAAAAAAGCAGCGAACACAAAATGCACGCCGCCTGGTCTGTATCGATTAAAAAACTAAGCTAAGCTGTCATCGGCAACTCTATATTTAGGATCTTCATCAGCATTTGACTCCACCAGAGAGCCAGATTTTTCCAGCAGTGCGGTACATTCAGCACTTAGGTGGCGCAAGTGTAAAACAGTACCTGCGGCTAAGTACTTATCGGCAATAGCATCTATCGCCTCTATACCGGAATGATCGACGACGCGGGCATCTTTAAAGTCAATAATCACATCTGCCGGATCAGTACTGGGCGAGAAGTTGTCTTTAAAGCTTTGCGCTGAGGCAAAAAATAACGGCCCGTGGGGTAGATACACTTTGGTTTCACCTTCCAGACGGGTCTCCATTTCAACGTGCTTCGCATGTCGCCATGCAAAAATTAGTGCGGACATTATCACCCCGACGATAACGGCGATGGCCAAATCGGTAAAAACCGTCACGACAGCAACAGTGATACCGACGAAAGTATCACCCAATGGGATACGTCCAAGTAAACGAAAGCTCGCCCATTCAAAGGTTCCCAACACGACCATAAACATCACCCCTACTAGCGCTGCCAGAGGGATCATCTCAATGTAACTTGAGCCAAACAGAATGAAAGCCAAGAGAAATAGCGCCGCGGAGACGCCGGAAACACGCGTGCGTCCCCCTGAGTTTATATTGATCATGCTCTGGCCAATCATGGCACAACCACCCATACCGCCAAACATGCCAGTGGCAACGTTAGCCACACCCTGGCCGATACATTCTTTATTACCACGCCCACGAGTATTGGTAATTTCATCAATCAAGGTCAAGGTCAATAGTGATTCAATCAAACCTATCGCGGCTAAAATCATCGCGTAGGGAAAGATAATCACCAGCGTTTCCAGATTGAAAGGCACCAATGGAATATGAAATTCCGGTAAGCCACCTGCGATAGTGGCATTGATATCACCGGTTTTCGCCTGTAGGAAATCAACCACGGTTAAAGTTCCAAGATCAAAACCTATCACTAGAAAACTGACCACTAAAATTGCCACCAGCGCCGAGGGAATAGCCGTGGTGAAAATAGGCAAGAAACGAATGATCGCCATCGTTAAACCGATTAAGCCCAACATAATCCACAGTGTTGAATCCATTAGCCAAGTACCAGACATCCATCCCCACTTGCCCTCAGGTGTCGCGGATTGCAACATCGGGATTTGCGATAAAAAGATAACAATAGCCAGGCCATTAACAAAACCCAACATTACTGGATGCGGCACTAAGCGGATAAATTTACCCAGCTTAAAGACCCCGGCTAATATTTGTAAGGCACCCATTAAGACGACAGTGGCAAACAGATACTCAACGCCATGATCAGCCACCAGCGCTACCATAACAACGGCTAATGCACCTGTAGCACCAGATATCATACCGGGACGACCGCCGATAATAGCAGTGATAAGACCCACCATGAAAGCGGCGTACAAACCCACCAATGGTGCGACACCTGCGACGAAAGCAAAGGCGACCGCTTCGGGAACAAGGGCTAGGGCAACGGTTAAACCGGAGAGTACATCATTTTTCATACTCTGCGATTTAGAAACAAGCATTTGTAACATGTCGTTTAAAATCCTTAAACATCATCACCGGAGTGTTCCAGTGAAAAAAATGTGCTGTATTCTATCAAATTGCGCAGATAGTTTGAAGCTATGTTAAACAATAGCTTAATTAAACAACAACTTTCAGCTAACAAAGTGTAAATCAACAACCCTGTAGCAAGCCATCTCGCTAAAGCTCGTCTTCAATTGATAAAAACGAGGATGCTGCGCCGTTAAGAAGCAAAGAAATGCCACCGCAAGCAGGCTGTCGAAAAAGCACAGTACTGGGGTAATTCGGCATTAAAAATTGGCTAATAATGCTCATTTAAAACTATCTTTGTCTGACAACATCTGTTTTT
>JABSRA010000055.1 GCA_013215445.1 Oceanospirillaceae bacterium | reverse complement strand
GGTGGCAGTGTCAAAGGCTAATTTAAAACAATACCGATATGGCCGCCTCTTTTTGACCGGGCGAGTGACCGATTGCGCTGTGATAGCTGCAGTGGGTGTATTAGCCTCAATTCCGGGGGTGTTAATCGCAGTGCTCTTTCAGCGATTTATCGTCTCAGGCTTAGTAGGTGGCAGTGTCAAAGGCTAATTTAAAACAATATCGATATGGCCGTTCCTATGGCGGTCTGTTTCGATGTTTATACATAAAATAAAAATCAGAGATCGTAGCTAAAGTACTGCATTCATTAAGCTGCGCAGCTCTGTCATAAAAATACAAGTGAGAATTATATTGAGTAATCTAACCGCCAAAACAGACATAAATACTAGTACTCAACACACTAGTTCGATACTGTCGATTCGTTCACTGTGCAAAAGTTACGGCGGCGTCGACATCCTAAAAAACATCAGTCTCGATATTGATCCTGGTGATTTTCTAGTATTAGTCGGGCCATCCGGCTGCGGAAAATCTACCTTATTGAACTGCATTGGCGGGCTGACGGACGTTAACTCTGGGGAAATAATTTGCAAGGGCCGAGACCTAACCAAACTCGACCCCGCCAAACGCGATATTGCGATGGTATTTCAATCCTACGCACTGTTTCCCAATATGAGTGTTGCACAAAATATTAGCTTCGGCTTAGAAGTACGTAAAGTACCTCTGCTAGAGCGACAACAAAAAATTCAACAAGTGGCCGATATTCTGCATTTACAGGAACTGCTGAACAGGTATCCAGCCCAGCTCTCCGGTGGGCAGCGACAGCGCGTGGCAATGGGCCGCGCACTAGTGCGCGATCCCACTCTATTCTTGTTTGACGAACCTCTGTCTAACTTAGACGCAAAGCTGCGCCAAAGTATGCGTACTGAAATCAAACATTTGCATCAAAGGCTCGATAGCACCATCGTTTATGTCACCCATGATCAAGTGGAAGCGATGACTTTAGCCAGCAAAATAGTGGTGATGAAAGAGGGAGTGATACAACAGTTTGGTACCCCTGAACAAGTTTATAAAAAACCTGCCAACACCTTTGTTGCCCAGTTTATGGGCTCTCCAGCAATGAATTTACTCGAGGGCAAGGTCCAGTTTAACGGCGACACCGCCCAGCTAACGATTCACTGTGATGACGGCGTCCCCTTCACCTTGATAGATAAAGCCCCCCCGGCTAGCCTGAAAAACTTTATCAACAAAGAGATCATTATCGGCCTGCGCCCCGAGTCTATCAGTGATAATCTCCCCCGCCATGCCCAATCGAGCCAAAGTGTAAATTGTCAAATTGACTACTTGGAGAACATAGGCTCCGATGTATACGCAACCCTCAAGCTAGGTGGTTGTGAACTCATTGCCAGATTACATGGAGACTCGCAAGTTAAGGTGGGCGATGCTGAGCAACTACATTTAGATTTAAGCAACATCTCGTATTTTGACCCCAGTAGCCAGTCCAGGATTTAAAGCAATGTACCCTAACAACCCAGAAAATCAGCGTTTTTCAATTGTGGCAGACGTCGGCGGCACAAACACTAGAATAGCCCTGACAACAGGCGCGCAAATACAGCAGGCCTCAGTACAGCACTTTGCCAACGATAAGTTCAACTCTTTCGAGCAATTGCTGCGCAGCTACTTAAAGAGCCAACAGGTCATTAGCTGTGAGTCAGCTTGTATTGCCATCGCCACCGCTGTTAATGGTAGTAGTGTCAGATTAACCAATCGTGATTGGTTGATTGATAGAGACTCGATTGCCAATATCAGCGGCGCTAAACAGGTAAAACTGATCAATGATTATGAGGCACTGGCGCTGTCTTTAAATGATATCCCCGCTGCACAGCTAACCCCTCTTGTTGAAATCAAAGATATGCGGCACAGCCCACAAACTTCCTTTAAAAAAATGGTTTTAGGTGCGGGTACTGGTTTTAACGCCGCCCAGCTGATCAGCGACCCTGAAAACCTCAATCAGCAGGTAAATTGCGCTGAATGCGGCCATATGACTTTGCCAATTACTAACTTGCAAGAGCTTAAGTTGCGTGATTATTTAGCCGCTCGTCACAGTAGGGCCTCAGTGGAGAGAGTGTTATCTGGGCGTGGTTTAGTGCAGCTCTACCAGTGGCTGTGTACCGAAAAGAAACTGTCAGCGCGGGATTTAAGTGCCGCGCAAATTGCCGAGTCGGCCTGTGCAGATGATGACCCCGCCACCCGGGAAAGCGCTGCAATATTCTGCCGTTTTTTTGCCCGTGTTGCCGGAGATTTGGCACTCGCCTATCTACCTTATGGGGGGATTTACCTATCTGGCGGGGTCACCCGCGGTTTAGCACCGATGTTAAGAGAAGCTGCTTTTATGGCAGAGTTTACGGCCAAGGGCAGGCAGAGCCAGCTGATGCAGTCTTTTAATATTCAGCTGATTACTTCAGACAATACCGCCTTAATTGGCTGCGCTGCGGCATTGCCTAATCCATAAACAGGAATTTATCAGCAAAACGCTGTTCACTGACAAATTTTGGGGGATAGCTACACCCGCGAAAGCCTTCTCGCTTAACTCTACTTCACTGAGGGAAGCGGGAAGTTTCTAGTGCAACACGTTTTCGCCCCAAGCACAGGGGAATCAAGCGCTGCTTAAGCAAACTCCAGCTATTTCTATTCTATTGCAGAAGATGACAAGTTATGGTGAACTTCAGCTTGCAGATGAAGGTCTGAATTTTCTGCTTAACGGTTGATTATTAATATTTATTTTTCCAAAGGAGCAGTGAATCAAGTCTTGGTTGTCGCTGGCGCCAGGCATATAGAATGATGTCGACTACCAATTACTTGAGGCGTTTTTACTGCTTCACAACGTTCTTAGAAAATCCAACACAAGCCAAAATCTTGGCAAAAAGGGTCGATTACTTGAGCAGAATCGCTGCTTAAACGATCCATGACAGAGAAATTGACATGAGTTTAAATAAAAAATTGCAGATCATGCTGGCGGCCAATGAAGGTCCGGCACTACAAGATATGTCACTACAAAACGCCCGCACAGCGCTAGAGCAAAGCTTTTTGCTTCGCGGTTATCCTATCGAGCATCCAGCGACCATAGAGCACAGAGAAATTAGCGGTGCCAGCGGCAACTTTTCGCTAGACATTTATCGCCCTCAGGGCAACACTGAAAAATTGCCGGTACTGGTTTACTTCCACGGTGGCGGTTTTGTATTAGGTGGCGCCACGGCTTGTGACAGGCAATCTCGAGCGCTCAGTTATTTACTTGATGTCGCCCTAGTCTTTGTCAACTACAGGCTGGCACCTGAGCATGTATTTCCCGCTGCCGTAGACGATGCAAAAGAGACGATCAACTGGTTGCGGGAAAATGCCGAGTCCCTGAATCTAAACCTGCAAAAGTTGATCACTTGCGGCGAGAGCGCCGGGGGAAATTTAGCAGTGCACGCTGCGCTAGCCGCCAATCAATTAGCACAGCAAGACCCAACCGCACACAAAGTCACTGGCACTAGCATACTCTACCCGGTCACCGATTTGCGCCCCTTCTATCAACCTGGCCCAGAGTACCCGAGCCTCAACCGCTACGGCAGTGGCTACAATTTAGATATCGCTGAATTAAAATGGTTCTGGCAACATTATCTGGCTGAAGATCAGCAGGCATGGCACCCGGATAACAGCTTGTTATTACATCCACAACTGGCACAACTGAGTAATACCCAAGTTTTTGTCGCCGAATGTGACCCACTGCGCGATATGGGCATCGCCTTCGCCAGCAAATTACAAGAGTTGGATGTCGCTGTGAGCTTAGATTGCCTGTCAGGCATGTTACACAGTTTCATGTTCCACGGATCAGTATGTCCTGCAGCGCTGAGGAACTTTTATAAAGTCGTGGAAAAAATCGACCAACAGTTTCACGCTAAGGATTGATAAAAAGCGCTATGAATCCCTTGATGAATACGGCTGCGTCTACTTCATTTCTGTTAAATCGATTAAGGTCGTCGTTCATGTAAACAAATAGCCATATGCTTATATACTGAAAACACCTTAAGATGTTCTTCGTCCACACAGGGTGCATCTTTACTAATCCCCAGCAGCCAACTTGCTTTTAATTAACAGCGACTGTTGGGGAAAGGTAATAAACACGCCCCTTTAACAACTAGCCATACCCACAGACGGGAACTCAGAAACAACCTTTATACCTTCCCGCAACCCTCTGCGTTCCCACTCGGACAACAGCGTTAACATCTTCTGCAAATTTGTACTGCACTTATTTTAAATATTATTGTTTTTAGCGGTATTCTTGCCTCCTTCCACCAGCTTCAAGCGTTTTAATCCAGAACACAAAAACTCCTACCTATTGTGGCTAATTCTAGGTAAAGTGAGCGCCTTATTTAACTCAACATACACGAATACTCATGACTTTCAGCACAATCGAAAAACGCTTTAATCAGCTGCGCCACAATAAATTTTTTGAATTTTTTGTAATCTCTATTATTTTATTTTCCGCCCTGGTTATCGGGGTCAAAACCTATGACCTCCCCCCTTGGTTACTCTATATTCTACCTTGGCTAGATGTTGGCGTGACTGCCTTCTTTTTAGTCGAACTTAGTATTCGCTTTATCGGCGAACCGCAAAAGAGCCGCTTTTTTCGTGAACCTTGGAACGTTTTTGATACGCTGATTGTGATTGTCAGCCTGATCCCGATTGAAGACAGTGAACTGGCTCTAGTGGGCCGGCTGATTCGCATCTTTAGAGTGTTGCGCATGGTCTCAATGATTCCTGAACTCAGGCTATTACTGAATTCTCTGCTAAGAGCAATGCCACAGCTGGGCTATGTTGTACTACTGATGTTTATCATCTTTTATATCTACGCAGCAGCCGGCTCTTCTTTTTTCGCCTCAATCAACGAGCAGTTGTGGGGGGATATCTCTATCTCGATGCTAACCCTGTTTAGGGTGATGACCTTTGAGGATTGGACCGATGTCATGTATGAAACCATGGCAGTCTATCCGCTCAGCTGGATCTATTATTTAACCTTTATCTTTCTCACCACCTTCGCCTTTTTAAACATGGTGATAGGCATTGTCGTCAATGTCATGGAAGATGAGCACGCGATAGAGAAAGAGCAGCAAGATTTGGAGCAGGGCATACCCACAATTACTGATTTACATGCAGAAATACAAGCGCTCAAGGCACTCATTATCGCACAACACTCGGCTAAAACTGAGCAGCCGGTCGAGATTGATAATATTGAAGGCAAACATCACGCTAAAAGCGAACAAGACCTTGGTCTCTGACATGACTGAGACGGTGAGGATTCCCAGGATTTTTTAGCCGTTATCATTCCAGAGACACCCGAGTAATTTAAATGCACTACGAGTAAAGGCAATAACGTCGGTTAGATAAGATAAAGCGGATTAACAGCTGAACAAGCTTTATCACTCGATCTCACTCTTTAGCTGCCTCAGGAAGCTTTGCATATACTCGCACCTTTGCCGCGCTATTTCTCTGGCGGTGTGCGTATTCATTTGCACGACCAGCTTGAACAGTTTTTGATAAAAATGATCAATGCAGTAGCGACCATCATCTAACTCCCTCTGATCCGCGAAAGGATCATCGCTTTGATACAGCGGTCTGTGCAGCGCGCCACTGACCATAAAACAACGTGCAATACCCACCGCTCCCAACGCATCAAGGCGATCTGCATCTTGCACAACTTGGGCTTCAATACTTAGCGCCTTAACGTTGGCACTATAACTATGGGCTTTAATAGCGTGATGAATATCTGGTAGGTAGCGCTCTGGATAAGCCAAATCCTGCAAAATACCGACAGCTTTATCGGCGGCTAAAGTAGATGCCCGCGCTCGTTGCGGGTCATTTTTTGCCAAGCTGACCACGTCGTGTAACCAAGCGGCAGGAACGACTATGTTCAAGTCAGCATCTTCAGCGAGCGCCAAGTGTTTGGCATTTTTCACTACTCTTTGGATGTGACTGATATCATGAGCGGTATCTATATCTAAGCGGTGGATAATCAATTCTAATTGCTCTTCAAATAGCGCTAGCATCCAGACTATCCTCTATAATAAATTTAATACCAATATCCATAATGGCATACTGATCACGCTCAATATACTGGTCTGAATAATACAGCGACCTACTAACAGTTCAGCTTCTGTATCACCGCCAACAAAAAAATAGCTGTTTATCGCTAGTGGCGACGCAGCCAATATAACCAATACAGAGGTGACTGTAGAGTCTAACTCAAATAGGTAATAAGAAAATACCAGTACCGTCAGAGGGAATAATAACAGTTTATTGAAAATGCCTAGCCATGACCAACTAGCTCGATTGCCAGGTAAACTTTGCAGAGAGACCCCCAAACTCAATAAAGCCAAGAACAGCACTGGCAACGCAACCAGATCTTTAGCCACTTCAATTACCTTAAATGAGCCATTAAATAACAGATTAATCAATAACCCTAAGTACAAGCTTGCCACTATTGGATTTTTAACACTATTGATAATTATCGTTGCGAATGGAAGTAAGCCAATAACTTCTTGTTTGACACCTCGCTTTACCACTGCATAGATAGTCAGCACAAAGAAGGTATTAAAGATAATGATTGATAGGGCATAATTGATTGCTTTTGCATCGAGTAATAACGCAATCACTGGTAGTGCAAAATAGAGTGTATTTGAATAGTGCGAGGCCAATATTGTCGCAGCTAATAACTGTTTGGTCACTAAAGTCAAACAGAGAGCCATCAACAGCGCCGGGAGAAAGTAGCTTAAGACAAGCGCTAAAGAAAACATTTGTGCCAGATCAGCAGTCAGCGCATTGGAAAACAGGTATACCGGTATTAAATAACCTGCGACTATCTTATTTAAAATCTGTTTTTGATCCTCAGTCATGCCAGCGTAAGACAACCACCAACCCAGCGAGACAAGCAGGAAAATAGTCGCGGCAATCGGCAGCAGGACTGTCATTGTCTCTAACACTAGTAACGGCAAACTTCCGGCTCTCTCACCGCCATTTGTAGTTTGCTCAATTGATCAAACGCTTATGTCGCAGTATTACTTCATCGATAATACGTTTAAAAATAGTTGTCACCAACTCCCCGTTGATGCCCTGCAACTCAGCGAGCTGGCGATAATTCAGATACTGTTTTTGCTCACGCTCGGAATCTGCCGCCGGTAGCGCGTGCTCGGCCTTGTAAATTCCCACTCTTTCTGTCAGCTCAAATCGCTGCCCGAGAAGCTTAATTATTTGATGATCTATCTCATCTATTTCGATCCGCATTGCCGTTAAGTTTTTCATTTTTTTCCCTTGAATCACGCGTAAATATTATCAACCAAGTCAGCCACTGCTTTTATTTGCAGCATCTGCTGATAGTGATTAGCGACCTTTTCAAACTGCTGCATATCGACACCATCACCTTTTAGCCAACGGCTGATAACAAATAAATACAAGTCCGAGCTACTAAACTGCTCGCCGTGCAACCAGGGGCCAACGAACCAGTGATCTTCTATCAAACGATAGTGAGCAATCATATTTTGCACTACTTTGTCGGCCATCGCCGCTTGGGCAATGTCGCAATCTGCCCAGCGCTCAGCACGCCACAAATGCGCATGAGAGACATGCACCGTTGAGGCCATAAAAGCATTAAAAGAATCGATTTTAGCGGTGCTGAAAGGCGTTTTGTAGCCAAACAGTGACGTCGCATCAGTTGCGCTTTCAGCACTGTTTTGCAAATAGTTTAAAATAGCCAAGGCTTCGGTAATAACCCCATCACCGGTGACTAAAGCGGGCACTCTACCCAGTGGATTAATGGCCAAGAACGCCTCGCTGCGCTGCTGCTGACGACTAAAATCTACGGCGATTGCCCGATAGTCCAAACCGCGCATTTCCAGCGCAATATGCACCACCAAAGAGATACTGCCGGGGGCATAATAAAATTTCACAATATAGATCCTTTTATCTAATACAGGTATTAATCACAGCTGCTGCTGATATCTTTTAATCATCGCTGTTTGCGACTCTAGCTCGCCGCTAGCATTGGTTTGATCGGCAATCATTTTGCTCATGCTCGGCAGCACGCTACGCTGCTGCAAACTTTCTGGGTGCCATATTTTAGAGCGCATGATAGATTTTGCGCAGTGTAAATAGACATCCTCAATATCGATGATAATGACCGTTTTAGCAGGGTTTTTATCGCCACTACTGTGCTCTAGATCCAAGGGATCAATACTGAGATAGGCAGAGCCATTGATTCTGAGCGTCTCATCGATCCCAGGAATAACAAACAGAGCGGCTATCCTGCCAGTTTGTACAATATTCGTCAGCGAGTCCAGACGATTATTGCCTCTGGCATCGGCGATGGCGAGCTTATTTGAGTTGATTACCCGAGCAAAACCAGGGGCACCACCTCTAGGTGAACAATCGACTTCACCATTAGCGCTAAACGTAGCGATAGTAGCAAAGGGGGACAAGCTCAAGAAGTTGATGCTGTGTTTTTCCAGTGCGGGTAACTGTTTTTGCTGTGCTCTGGCACTAACACTGCCGTAAAGCTCCCTCAATTGCCGTTCACTGTTGATGCGCATGTAAAATTCCCGGTTAAATAGAGCACTGAGTATTCCATAGCAACTAAGGAATTATCAAGTCATATATTATCTAGGATTATCCTAGATTATCGATTAGTGCTAAGTTCGAGAGCGCATTGGCTATCGCTTTTTTAGTCTTGTCACTCACTGCAACTATCGGTAACCTGACCTGCGCTTGGCAAAGTCCCAACAGGGAAGCGGCATATTTGACACCTGCGGGGCTAGGTTCGAGAAACAAGGCACTGTGTAGGGGTAGCAATTGACGGTGCACTGCCCTCGCCTGTCGATAATTTCCCGCAGCACACAAGCGTTGTAATTTAGCGCACAGTCTCGGCGCTACATTGGCAGTGACTGAGATACAACCACAGCCCCCCAGTGCATGATAGGCAAGTGCTGTGGCATCTTCGCCGCTAAAATAGCTAAACTCTTGGGTAATTAATGACTGCTCAATATTAATTCTATGCAGATCCGCAGTCGCATCTTTAACCCCTACTACTTGGTCTAGCTTGGCTAACCTGGCCATCGTAACCGGCTCTATATCGACCACAGCACGCGGTGGTATGTTATAAATCAGCATCGCGATATCAGTGTTATCGTGAATCATCTTAAAATGCTGATACAATCCCTCTTGGCTGGGCCGGTTGTAATACCCAGCGACACATAAAACCCCGTCTGCACCCACTTTTTCTGCGTACTGAGCGTATTCTAGTGCCTCAGCAGGATTATTTGAGCCGGCACCGGCAATAACCGGAATACGTCCACCACACTGCTCTACCACTATTTCAACGACACGTTTGTGTTCTTGATTACTTAATACACAAGACTCACCTGTGGTTCCGACAGGAATTAAACCTTGGGTTCCCTGCTCTATTTGAAAGTCTACTAAGTTTCTTAAAGCCACCTCATCGATTGTGCCTGCGCGAAATGGCGTAATCAGCGCCACATATGATCCACTAAACATGTTATTCCCCTTATTTTATCAATTTTAAAACAAAAAAAAGCCCGGTCACATCGCTGCGACCGGGCTCGATTTATAACAATTATGTTATAGACACAAACCAGCAAAAGCCGCAGAGAGAATCTCCGGTTTTTTGCTTGACTGTTTGTATTGCGCTATTGCTGAGCGTTGCATAATTGTTTCCTATATTTAATGATTATCTAAGCTAACGGGTTTCTCGATATTTTACAAGTACACCGCGCGATTTACTCTTTACAGCTAGCTTCAATTTTATGAATACTCAAATCGGCGCCGATAAACTCTTCTTCCTCGGACAAACGTAAACCTAAGGTCACTTTAAGTATCTTATAGATAATATAGCCGCCGATAAAAGCGGCTAACACACCGAGCAGGCTCCCGACCAACTGAGAGTAGAAACTGACACCGCCCATGCCTCCCAGCGCCTCTAGGCCAAAAATGCCCGCGCTGATGCCACCCCATAAGCCACAGACGCCATGCAGTGGCCACACGCCGAGTACGTCGTCGATTTTTAATTTATTTTGCTGCAGTACAAACAGCCAGACAAACAGCGCACCGGCGATCGCTCCCGTTGCCAAAGCGCCCATTGGATGCATCACATCCGAACCCGCGCAAACAGCCACCAGCCCCGCAAGAGGTCCGTTGTGAATAAAGCCCGGATCATTTTTCCCGACAATCAATGCCGCTATGATACCACCGACCATCGCCATTAGAGTATTCATGGCCACTAGACCCGAAATACCTTCGATGGTCTGCGCCGAGATCACATTAAACCCAAACCAACCAATGCAGAGCAGCCAGGCACCTAGCGCTAAAAAGGGAATGTTAGAGGGAGGAAAAGCGACCAATTTTCCCTTGCGGTAACGCCCTCTGCGGTTTCCCAGTAATAAAATAGCCGCTAGGGCTATCCAACCACCCACACCATGCACCACCACAGAGCCGGCAAAATCATGAAAGGGTGCGCCGAACGTCGTCGCAAACCAATCCTGAATCCCCCAGTTACCATTCCAGACCACCCCTTCAATTACTGGGTATACGATAGCCACACAAATAGAACCCGCTATCAGTGCCGGCCAAAATTTAGCGCGCTCCGCTATGCCCCCAGAAATAATCGCCGGAATAGCAGCGGCAAAAGTCATCAAAAAGAAAAATTTAACCAGTGCATAACCACTGGCTTGGGATAATGTTTGAGCATCGCTAAAGAATGTAATGCCATAGGCAATCCAATAGCCAATAAATAAGTAGGCCAGGGCAGAAAAGGCAAAATCGGTAATAATTTTAGCAAGCGCATTCACCTGATTTTTATAACGCACTGTGCCCACTTCCAAAAAAGCAAAGCCGGCGTGCATGGCAAAAACCATAATGGCCCCAAACAAAATAAAAAAAGTGCTACTACTTTGAGAGAGCTGATCAATTGACGCAATTAAATTTTCCATATTTTCTCCTTGTTTTCGCACCAAAAACGCACAAAAAAAGCCTAACGCACCAGGGGTTTCCTGCAACATGCGTTAATATTGTGCGTTTTGTAGCGATTTCATTATTTCCGCGTTTGAAAGCAATAAACAGGCCACCCTGTAAGCAAACACCGCAGAATCTGCGTTTTTATTTTTTTTCAATCATTTAGGATGAAATATATTGCGTGGCATAGACAGTTATTCGCCTGCTAGATATGCTGCACTCAACCTTAAAACACAGGAAATCCCATGTCAGTTCATCTCTGGTTACGTGCAGAAACCAAACCTATGGAAGAGCGCACCGCACTTCCGCCTCTACATGCAAAACAATTACTCGATGCAGGCTTTCAACTTACTGTAGAGCACTGTCCGCAAAGAATTTTTGATATTGGGAGCTATCGCTCTGCAGGTTGTGAAATACGTCCCGCCCACAGCTGGCAAACTGACGCACCAGCAGCGGCGATTATTCTTGGACTCAAAGAGTTTAGCGATGAAGTAACCTTCCCTCTCACTCACCGGCACATTCAATTTGCCCATGCCTATAAAGAGCAACAGGGCTGGCAAAAGGTGTTGAGCAGATTTACCAGGGGCGGCGGCACTTTGTACGATATTGAGTTCTTAGTCGATGAACATAAAAGGCGAGTAGCCGCCTTTGGCTATTGGGCCGGATATAGTGGCTGTGCGGTTGCGGTGATGACATGGATCGCGAAACAAAAAGGCGAGACTTTAGGTGCGCTCAGTTCTTATGCTAACCGCGAGACATTAGTTGCACACTTGCAGTCACAATTAGCCCAATTAAGCGAGACGCCCAAGATTATTGTCATCGGCGCCAAAGGGCGCTGTGGTTCCGGTGCACTGGACTTAGCTCGGGCACTAGACATTACGGTCACGCCTTGGGATGCCAAAAATACCGCGAAAGGCGGACCTTTTGAAGAGATTCTCGAACACGATATTTTTGTCAACTGTGTCTTTATCCAACAGAAGATCCCGCCTTTTATCACCCCTGAAATGCTCGCCAAGAAAACCGGAGTACTCAAGGTGATTTGTGATGTTAGCTGCGACCCATTTGGCGACTACAATCCACTGCCAATATACACACAGTGCACCCATTTTAATGCACCGAGCATTTTACTGGATAATAGCGCAGCTGTGAGTTTAGTCGCCATCGACCACCTACCCTCGCTATTACCTAAAGAGAGTAGTGAAGATTTTTGTACGCAATTAATGCCGACCCTTAAATCTCTCGAGGATATTGATAACGGTGTCTGGGGCCGTGCTAAACAATTGTTTTTACAGAAAACAGCCCAACTTTGATGACCAGTGAATTGATGTAGTATCAATTCACTCCTGCAGACCTTTGCAGAACATCTACGCTTGGTATACGGGGTTAAAAATCGGCTTAACAGCGGCACACTGACTCCGCTATTTCGCCGATTTTTACTCTCTATCACCTAGTGACGTTACACTGAGGCCTCACAGGGAAAAACCCACAGTAAATCCGCTGCTCTACAAGCTATGGTGTCTATTGACATATATTCCATTACCTTAATAACCAGCCTCTACAGCCAATAATTTAAGACAAAAAAAATGCTGTTTTTCAAACTAAAATAAGACTAGTTGCTAATTTTGATGTTTTTGCAAACCCGCGGGGAAAAGCAGAATACTGAATACAATCAAACCGAGAAAATTAATTATATTTCGGATATATAGGAATAACACCTATCCAAATTTAGTATTTTTAGCCTTATATTTGAGTGGTTACTTAAAGATATCACTGAGATTACTCAGTGTCATTTTCTCTTTAAAATACCCGCTTAAGGAAAACTCAAATGAAGCACTGCTGCCAAGCCTGCCAAACGCTAATAACCACCGGCACCACTCATTCGCAGCTGGTGCTATTGAGCGAAGTTACCGGTAGTAAAATATTTAAATGTCATGACTGTCAGACCTATATGCATTTTGTCTTAGGTGTGTGGGAAGTATTCATGGCCAGCCCTCCCTCGTACCGAAAAATCAGTGACACTCAAAGCAATAGACAGCACCGTCAGTAATGTATTATGTGGTATCAGCCCTACTAATTAAGTTAGCTTTAGGCTAAATGACTGATTAAACGCTGGATCGACCTAAGAAAACCCTCAATATATCAATCGTCTTAAGTACATCTTTACAACCTATCAGCTCTCTAATCGAGTGCATGGCAAATTGTGGCACACCAATATCCAACGTTTTAACCCCCAACTTCGCAGCAGTAATTGGCCCTATGGTACTTCCACAAGCCATATCAGCACGCACCACAAACGTTTGGACTTTGGCATCCGCAAGTCGAGCTAACTCTTTAAACAGAGCACTGGTAATATCATTGGTGGCATAACGCTGATTCGCATTGACTTTAATCACCGGTCCAGCATTTAACAGTGGCCCATGTCGCACATCATGCTTGTCGCTAAAGTTCGGATGAACCCCGTGCGCATTATCGGCAGATATCAACATCGAATTGGCGATCATTCTAATCTGCTGTTCTCCCGGGGCACTCACTCTATTTAACACTTGATCCAACATAGGTCCCTGCGCGCCCTCAGCAGACATACTGCCCACCTCTTCGTGGTCATTACAGACCAACATCACGCCCTCGTTGGACTTAGCGGTTAACAGTGCCGTTATGCCCATAAAACAACTCAATAAATTATCTAACCTGGCCGAGGCAAAAAACTCATTGTGCAAACCTATGGTTGCAGGCGATTGTACGTCGTAAAAACTCAAATCAAAATCTAATACTTCTGCACAACTAATACCTTGCGATAACATATGCTCTGCAAGTATTGCCCTAAAGCTAAAGGCTTTGTCCTCGTGGCTCTCAGCGACCTGACCAAGAATTGGAGTCACCATAGTCTGAGGGTTTATTTTAAAGCCACTATTTGCCTCTCTATTTAGGTGAATTGCCAAACTGGGTACTATCGCGATGGCCTTTTCAAAATCGATTAAGCTGGTTTTAATCTCACCATCTTCGGCGCGATAACTAACCCGTCCGGCAAGCGACAGATCTCTATCAAACCATGGACTTAACAATACACCACCGTATATTTGCACCCCGAGCTGCAAATATCCATTGACGGTAATTTCTGGATTAGGCTTTACCTTTAAACAGGGAGAATCAGTGTGCGCCCCGATCATCCTAAAACCACTCTCTTGCACCGCGCGCTCACTTGGCATTTGCCAGGCTACAATGCTTGAGCCATTGCGAGTCGTGTAATATTTACCACCCTTGGATAATTGCCAGGATTCTCTTTCACTAAGGTGCTTGAATCCGGCTTCATCAAGCATTGAAGACATTTTGCTAACACAGTGATAAGGAGTTACTGCCGCTTTAATAAAAGCACTTAATTGATCAATCGTCTGCTGGTTAGTCACGCTTAGCACCTACTATTTTCAGTAATTTAATATCAAAAATCAACGCGGAATTTGCCGCTATTTTGTCCGTCGGACTGCGCGCACCATAGGCGAGGTCTGCAGGTACAAACACTTGCCAATGATCGCCTACCCTCATTTTCAACAGCGCTTCTCGCCAACCGGCTATTACGCCCTTAACCGGGAAGACAGAGCTGCTGCCTCGTTGGTATGAACTATCGAAAATATCGCCATTGACTAACTTACCCTCGTAGTGAACTTCTACCTGATCTAATATCTGGGGCCGCTGACCATTACCATTTGTAACCACCAAATATTGCAGCCCTGTTGAGCTAGTGATAACTCCCTCGCGCTGTTTGTTTTCCAGTAAGAAAGCCCTACCTTGTTGGCTATTTTCATCATTGAGTGCCCTATCGATCAATACCGCTCTAAAAGCTTTTTCTTCGGGTGACTCACTGCAGCCAACCACTGTCAACAATAGCGTGCCAATAATAACTCCCAGTGCCATTTTACTGCAAAAAATCTGTTTATCAAAAGCCAAAGCGGTCTCCAATTATTGATGATGATCCAAGTATTATTAGACGGTAACAGATTATCGTCAGCGCTATAACTGATTTCTGTATATCCTCCATTTTATTGTTTTTAGGGTAAAAAATCACCAAAACTGGCACTTAAGTGCAGCTCTGGCTATTTTTTTATCAGTATCAAGCTGAAGCGTTTTACAATATTCTATTGTATCGCTACACTAAAAATGCATAGTTTGGAACTAAACTGAAGACACCCCCTCTAAAATATACTTTTTAGAGGCAATGCAGTTAAAAACAACACTCTTTATAGCTGATCTAAAAAGAACATAACTCATTTCCATTACCTCCTCTGGAGGGACAGAGGTGTACTGGAATATATTACCTGACACCACTCCAAGCGATTAATAACTAAGAAGATGCATTTATGAATAAATATATAAAGTTTGCAATCACACCTTTACTACTGCTACCTATCTTTAGTGTTGCCCATAGCGCCGCACAGATCACTCAATTAAGTGCGCAACCGATTCACTCAGTAACCATCCGAGAAATAGTGCAGTCGCTAAGCAAAAGACATTACAATAAAATAGAGATTAACGATGCGCTATCCAGTAATTTATTGGATAGCTATATCGATAACTTAGATCCTTCTCGAAGCTATTTCTACAGTGCTGATATAAAAGAATTTGAAACACTGCGCCACAGACTAGACGACGAAATTAAAAATGCCAGCGTAGCAAGCGGCTTCCTACTCTATAATCGCCTCCAACAGAGAATTATTGAACGGGTAAACTACGCCATTAATCGCCTAGAATCTCCGAAAAAATTCGATTTTTCACTGAATGAAAACTTTGAAACAAATCGAGAAGACTCTCCTTGGATACAGACCAAGAGTGACATGGATAATCTGTGGCGCAAACGGCTTAAAAGCTCGATATTAAATCTAACCATGGAAAAACAAAGCAATCAGGAGGCAAAAGACAAACTGATAAAACGCTATAAAAGCCAGTTAAGCCGTATTCAACAGACCAATAGCGAAGATGTTTTTCAAACGTATGTGAATAATTTTACGCGACTCTACGACCCACATACTGCCTATTTTTCTCCGCGTAATTCGGAAAATTTTAAAATAAACATGAGTCTGTCACTGCAGGGTATAGGGGCTGTTTTACAGACTGAAGATGAATTCACCCAAATTGTTCGCCTTATACCCTCAGGCCCCGCGGATAAGACCGGAAAACTAAAAGCAAAAGATAAAATTGTGGGCGTTGGCCAGGGAAGAAATGGTGTTATTGAAGATATTATTGGCTGGCGTTTAGACGATGTTGTGCAAAAAATACGTGGCAAAAAAGGCACGGTGGTTAAACTGGAAGTAGTCAGCGCCGACAGCAAATCTCTCGAGAGAAAAATAGTTTTCATCACTCGAGATAAAGTGAAATTAGAAGAGCAAGCAGCGCAAAAGAAAGTGGTAACGACTATTGTCGACGGCAGAGAATACAAAATAGGCGTGATTGATGTCCCCACCTTTTATATCGACTTTGCCGCGTTACAAAAAGGCGACAAAAACTATAAAAGCACCACTAGAGATGTTAAAAAACTCATTAATGAGCTCAAAAAGGAGAACATTGACGGTCTGCTTATCGATTTGAGAAACAATGGTGGTGGTGCTTTACAAGAAGCTAATGAACTCGCGGGTCTATTTCTCAGACTCGGAGCAACCGTGCAAATAAAATACGCCAACGGCAGCATCGGGCCCTTATTTGACCGAGATCCCGAAATCACCTACACCGGTCCACTGGGTGTTATTGTCAACCGTCAAAGTGCCTCGGCCTCGGAAATTTTTGCCGGTGCAATTCAAGATCATCACCGCGGGGTGATCATTGGCAATCAAACTTTCGGCAAAGGTACGGTGCAGACTTTAAGCCCTCTAAAACATGGCCAGCTGAAGTTAACCCACGCAAAATTTTATCGCATTTCGGGGGACAGCACACAAAACAAAGGTGTCATGCCCGATATATCACTACCCGCATTGTTGGATATAGAGGAATACGGAGAGAGCGCATTAGCACATGCACTGCCCTGGGATACAGTGAAGCCGGTAAAGGGATTTAACAATTTAGATCTAAGCTCTTTCTTTGATAAAGTGCGCATTCTTAACCAGAGCCGGACCCAGCAACTGGCAGATTTTAGATATATGTTATCTAAAATACAACGCAGTGCTGAATTGAAGAAAAACACCCTTATTTCTCTGAATAAAGCTGCTTACAGCAACAATTTAGCCGAGGAAAAACAGTGGTTGATCGATGCGGAAAACAAACGACGAAAAGCCAACAAATTACCCAGCATTGCATCGTTAGATGAACTGGAAGAGCAGCTAGAAAAAGATAAACTTGGCAGACCTATAGACCCCTCGTCAACCGCAATACTCAACGAAAGTGTGCGTATTCTAATTGACATTAAAAAACTTTTACAAACGAATAGCTAACAAAAATTATGAGCGCAATGAAACAGCCCCTGAAGATAATAATTGGCGTAGTGATCGCTGCCTTACTCGGCGGCGGTGGCTACTTTGCCTACCTTAAACTGCAGGCACAAACTGATAAGAACTCTGAGAGCCTCGCATCAGCAGGGGATGTATTAGTGGGGGACTCCTACAAACCCAACTCTGAAAAACTCACCGAAGAAGAGATGGCTCCAACCATCAACACCAAGCTAAAACCGTCGCGCAAAGTGGTAAAATCGCTGCAGCGTGAGAACATTAAACTCAGCATAGAAATCATCAAACTGAAAGATCAGATAGCAAGCCTCAATAACGAAGTAGCAGAACTGGAAGACTATAAAGTCACCAATGAGCGCTTCGCACCAAAACGGCTTAAAGATGAAATGGCTGACATTGAGCGTCAAGTTAAAGCTTTTCTACTAGAATCTGATGATGCTGCAAGGTTTAGTAGTATGCATATTGAAATCATGGCCGCCGCTAGCGCCCTTGAATACAAGGAATATATAACCCGCAACCGGCTGATGGTCACTAAAATTCAGCGCAGCAAAATTGCCATAGAATTCCTTCCAGGCTACTCTTTTTGCGTAGGTGACGGTATCGAGCTTGCCGCTAACAGTGCTAGAGAGTTCGATTTAGTCGCCAGCAAGTTTCGTGGCACATCGACTGTCGCTCTCCCCAGTCGACTCAAAAAGGATTTAGACTCGGTTATAACCCCCTGCCAGAATACCTTGCGCGCGCAACTTGATAAAAATTTAACAGAGCCGTCATAACAACTCACCCCGAATATTGCACCCAATAGCTGGTGCTCTGTTTTCTCAGCATTGAATGCACTGTGCGGATTATCTGCCGACAGCTGAATAAAGATCGCCGGCAGTTAATCTTTTATTTCCTTAATGCCTATTGATCTTTGCAGCATAACAATAATGCTGTATGATATGGCCTCTAAATTCTAGGAAATACTGGGTTTACCAGCCTAAAGTACTTAGTTTTCCTTATAATCTGACCCTGTCTCGCTGGTGATACAGGTTATGTGCTCGGCATTCCTTCTCTTTTTTCTAAAAGATAAGAACCGCGGCCCAAAAATAGGACATTTTCATGAGCGAAAGCTTTGCTGACATGTTTGAAGAATCTCTTCTGACACTCGATATGAAACCAGGTACTTTAGTTACTGGTGAAGTTGTTGACATCGATAACGATTGGGTTACCGTACACGCTGGACTTAAGTCTGAAGCTGTTATCCCACGTATTCAGTTCATCAACGATGCTGGCGAACTAGAAATTTCAATCGGTGATAGCGTTAAAGTATCTCTAGAATCTGTTGAAGACGGATTCGGCGAGACTAAACTTTCTCGCGAAAAAGCGAAACGCGCTGAAGCTTGGGAAGTATTACAAGCTAAATTTGACGCTGAAGAAACAGTTGTAGGTTTCATCAACGGAAAAGTTAAAGGTGGTTTCACTGTTAACGTTAACAACATTCAAGGCTTCCTACCAGGTTCATTGGTAGATGTACGCCCAGTACGTGACGTTGATCATTTAGAAGGTAAAGAGCTAGAATTCAAACTAATCAAGCTTGATCCTAAACGCAACAACATCGTTGTTTCTCGCCGTGCCGTGCTTCAAGAAGCAAACAGCGCACAACGCGACGAAATACTAGCTTCTCTAGAAGAAGGCCAAACGGCTAAAGGCTTCGTTAAGAACCTTACTAACTACGGTGCATTCATCGATCTTGGCGGTGTTGACGGCCTTCTACATATCACTGATATGGCTTGGAAGCGCATCTCTCACCCGAGTGAAATGCTTAATCCTGGTGATGAGATTTCTGTTAAAATCATCAAATTCGACAAAGAATCTGGTCGTATTTCACTAGGTCTTAAGCAACTTTCTGAAGATCCGTGGGAAGCTATCAAGAACCGTTACCCTGCTGGCTCTAAAGTACAAGCTAAGATCACTAACCTTACTGATTACGGCTGCTTCGCCTCAATCGAAGATGGTGTTGAAGGTCTTGTACACGTTTCAGAAATGTCTTGGACTAACAAGAACATCCACCCATCTAAAGTTGTACAGATCGGTGAATCTCTAGAAGTTATGATCTTAGATGTTGATGAAGAGCGTCGTCGTATCTCTCTAGGCATCAAGCAGTGTACTGTTAATCCTTGGACTGCATTCTCTGAACAGTATGCAACTGGCGACCGCGTTTCTGGTTCTATCAAGACTATCACTGATTTCGGTATCTTTGTTGGTCTAGAAAATGAACTAGACGGCCTAGTACACATGTCTGACATCAGCTGGGAAGGCGATCCAGAAGCCTCTCTACGCGAATACAAGAAAGGCGACACTGTTGAAGCCGTTATCTTGTCTATCGACGCAGAGAAAGAGCGCATCTCTCTGGGTATCAAGCAAATGGATAGCGATCCATTCGCTGAATACGCAACAGCAAACGACAAGAACTCTATCGTCACCGGTACTGTTAAGTCTGTAGATGCTAAGGGCGCTGTTATCGAGCTTGCTGAAGGCATCGAAGGCTACTTGAAAGTTTCTGAAATCAGTGTAGATCGCATCGAAGATGCATCAACTGTGCTGAAAGTAGGTCAGTCTGTTGAAGCGAAGATCACTAACCTTGATCGTCGTAACCGCAACATCACTCTTTCTGTTAAAGCGAAAGATCAAGCTGACGAGAAAGCTGCTATTGCCGCTGTTCGTAACGTTGAAGTTAAGACCGCTGGTCCGACTACAATCGGTGATCTGATCAAAGCTCAGATGGCTAACAAAGACTAATCTCTTTGATTACCATGACTTAACTGGTGAAAACCAGTTAAGCGTTAACAGCCGACTTCATGTCGGCTGTTTCATTTCCCCCTCTTGCATACCAGCTGACTTCGCGACACCCTCTGTTACTGATCTTAATTTATTAGAGTGTCATTAACGTTTGTCTCCACCCATTATTGTCCATTTTCAAATGCCCAAGCTGCTATTTGACCTGATATTGCTTTTTGCTTTTTGCTTTTTGCTTACTAGCTGGACTTTTTAGGCTGTAGTTAAATGACGACTAGGATGGAGCTCCTGTAAGCTCAAAAAGCCGATAGAGCCTACTTAAGTCACTAGCGGAGTATAGTGGTCAAGTTTTAAGCAGGGCCTTGCGAACCCCCTACCAAACGCCAATCACAGAACTGCTAATGTTTTTTCGCCATGCTCAAGCATAGGATTTATTACCGCCAGGGAAAAATGGTCATTTTAACGAAGATAGGATGCAAAAAATAACACCTATAAATAGACAGAAGACAGGGATAACAAACACGGGAGTAAATAAACAGTAATAATGTAGGCACGCGCACTGCAGGTGACAACCCTGCATAAAACCATGCATAACTGCCGCTACTGTGGATCAGGAGCTAGCAGCAGCGAGTTAATACAGGTTAGAGAAGAATGTAATCCAAGAGTTGATCGTCGTTAATGTCTTTATCGGTCACTTCATAAACACTTAATACCGAGGCATGCGCCTTAATCACTGAATCAGCTTGGCCCGTGATTAATGGATGCCATTCTGGTAGTTTTTTACCCTCGTGGATCAGCCTGTAACTACAAGTGGGAGGCAGCCAGTGAAACTCGACCACATCTTCTGGACGCAATTTAACACAATTAGGTACTAACCTACTGCGATCCTTATATTCGGTACAGTGACAATTGGACTTATCCAATAAATGACACACCACTGAAGTGTAGTGAACCTGCTCTGTCTCATCGTCTTCAACTTTCTGTAGGCAACACAAGGCACATCCATCACACAGCGATTCCCATTCACCGGAATTCATTTGCGCCAAGCTCTTGCGCTCCCAAAACACTTGCTGCGCCATTACATAAACCTGCGATTCTTCAACAGACACACAGTCACTTGGGCTTTGAAACTACCGAACACCGGTAGTTGGCCTATCATGATGAAGATCTAACATATAGTCTTCCTTTGGAGGGGGCATTTGTAGATAGAAACCCTTGCTAGCGACTTCTTCAAGCATCTTTCCCACATCCACTCTCGCCAACTCTCGCTTAACCGTCATTGGCATATCCATGACGTGTAATGCCGTGCCAAACACCTCCATTAACGCCTCTGGTACCTTGGTCAGTTTGAGGGCCTTTTCCACGTATAAGTACATTTCATCTTTACGTGAGCTTTTGTAAATCGATATAATTTTCATAATTCTGTCTTTTTAATATTTAATGTAATGACCAGCGGATAACCTGACCTTAATATTGCGCTAACAGTGCAAGTATTTCTGCCCCTAGTAGCTGTTCTCGCCACCCTGCGAGCTCTTTGGGAATTCGATATTCCCCGTATTGCTCTTTGGTTCTCACCAGCGCTTCCAAATCTTTTTTCCGCAGAAATATTTCCGGGGCGATAGTTTGCTCTTCTGCCACTGTAATTGCCAATTTTTTAATGGCTCGAAAGCGTTTATTCCAGACTGGATCCAAAGGCTTTTTGATCGACTGAACCGCACCTTCATCCAGCAGCAGCTGTTTGGCATCCGCCAAGATAGTCAAAATGATATCACCATCCTCACGCAAGCTTTTACCGCGCATATCCTCTACGCGGCTAAGTTGACCGGTAGTACTCGGCCATTGATTGATAATGCCAATGATAGTCTGATTTTTTAATACCCAATTTCTGGGCATGTTTCTCGCTCTACTCTGCTCTTCTCGCCAACTTGAAAGCCGCTTAAGCGCCACCAATTTATAGTCGGGCACATTCCACAGCTGACTAAAACGCAAATAATAGTTCTCGCATTCAAGCAGATCATCGACCGCGGCTATTTTTTCTAAGCTCTTAACGCTATCTTCCAAAAACCAGCTGTAACATTGACGGTCTTGCATCTGTGCAATTTGCTGCTGACAGACCTCTATTAAATAGGCGACATCCAAAGCTGCATACAGCTCTTGTTTTGTGGTTAAAGGACGCTGCAACCAATTTGAAGTCGTCTCAGCCTTACCTATTTTAATGTCTAACACATGCTCTAATAAACGCTGTAGCCCCATGGTAAACCCCCAGCCTAAAAATGCGGCGGCAAGTTGAGTATCATATAATGGCTTAGGGACAGCACCGATTAGCTGTTTAAACAGCTCGAGATCTTCACTGCCCGCATGGATGATTTTTAGCACAGTTGGCGCTTGAAAAACTTCGACTAGCGGGCCGTAGTCCGATATTTTTAATGGATCAAGCAAATAACACTGTCGATCATCACCTATCTGTATCAAGCCCGCTATGGGGTAAAAAGTATCAACCCGCTGAAATTCGGTGTCAATTGCAATCATCGGCAAGGTTAACCAATGTTGACATATAGTGGCTAATTCTTGGTTGCTACTAATGTAGGCAGGTTTAAGAGCACTAGCTTCAAGCACTTGCCAATCATATTTTTCAGTTTGCATAGTTTACCTAATATTGAGCCTAATTTTCGGACAAAATTCTTTATTAAAAATCCCCGGGACAAGTCCTATCGCTTAGGCTCGCCTTCACTTCGTGAAGCGGGGTATTGCTCGTTTCTTTTACATCTTACATCTTACAAGTTCACACCCCAAGGAGCGGGAATTTAAACCTATGATGCATTAGGCTCCGCCTAATTGATTGCTTTTAAATCGGTCTGCGACCGGCAAGCGCGTGCGCTAAAGTTCCACCATCGACATACTCAAGCTCACCACCAACAGGTACGCCATGGGCAATACGGGTTATTTTAACCGACAAGTCGCGCAGCTGCTCTGCAATATAGTGCGCAGTTGCCTCACCTTCCACGGTTGGGTTAGTGGCTAGGATTAACTCAGTCACAACGTTCTTCTGCATGCGGGAAAGTAATGCAGCGATACCTATATCCTCAGGTCCAATGCCATCGAGTGGCGACAAATGCCCGCCCAAGACAAAGTATAACCCGTTAAAACTTCCCGTCTGCTCAAGCGCTAATACATCCATCGGCGTTTCGACCACACAGAGCAGTTTTGGGCTGCGGGAGGCATCATCACACATCGGACAAATATCTGTCTCACTTAAGGTAGAACACTCTTGGCATCGACCCAGCAACCTCACTGCTTTTTCTAATATTGTAGAGAGCAATAGAGCAGCATCTTGCTCGCGTTCAAGTAAGTGAAAAGCCATGCGCTGCGCAGATTTAGGACCAACGCCAGGCAGACAGCGCAGGGCATTGATCAACTGCTGAATTAACGGTGACAGAGACATGGCTAAAAAGGCATCTTAAAGCCTGCGGGAAGGCCCATGCCGCCCGCAACTTTGCTCATTTGTGTTTTAGAGTGATTTTCTATTTTGCGCACCGCATCATTGATAGCTGCCGCGATTAAATCCTCTAGAATTTCTTTGTCTTCTGTCATCAAACTGGCATCAATATCCACGCTTTTCACATCGTGACGACCATTCATGGTGATTTTGATTAAGCCGGCACCTGATTCACCAATCGCTTCCGCCTGAGCGAGAGCCTCTTGCGCTTTCTGCATTTCAGCCTGCATCTGCTGCGCCTGCTTCATGATACCTTCCATACCGCCATTTAACATATTCGTTACTCTTCTATAGCTGGGTTAAAATTATCTCTAATCGAGCGGCATTATCGATGAACGCTCAACCTCACCGGAGAAAACAGACACGAGTTGCCGCACCATTTCATCCCCTTGAAAGCTCGCTATTGCCTGCTTTAATCGCTTCGCTCGCAATTTCTCAAAGCACTGCCAAGGCGTTTCTCGGCTGCTTTTTTCACTCTGGTAATTGACCTGTATTTCACAGTCAAAATACTGGCTTAACAGGGTTTGAATTCTATTTTCTTGGGTTTGATCCAACACATTTTTTTGCAGTTTGGACACATTGAACTGCAGCGTATTACCCGCTATAGACTCCAGTGATAAATTTTCTGCAATATGCGCGGTCATTCCAGTAAAACCTATCGCACCTACCAAAGCAGGCCAATCATCTAAACCTAAATGGTGGATATCAGCGACCGGGGCATCTAACATTTTACTAATATTAATTTGCGAGCTATTACTGGTTGAAGACTGCTGCTCAACAGTGACAGATCGCTTCAAAGCGACTGTACTATCCTGCTGATCATCCTCATCCCAAGGCGGAGCATCTACCGCGCTATTATTAACCTCTGGCTGGCGTAAGTCACTCCTTGGCGACCTCAGCTGTGTTTTCTGAACAGCACCTTCTGCATCCACAACCTGCTGATTACTGCTCTGCTTGGCTGTCGTTGTAGCTTCAGCCGAGACCGGGGCATTACCCCGCTCCTTACCCACTGCTAACTGAGTCACAGATCGAGCCTTTTGCTCAGCTTGCTGTGTGGCTGGTAATTCCAGCTCTTGAATAGCGCTACTCTTTTCTATCGACTTCGGCGCCGCCTGGGAAACATCCTCGGCGGGTACTTGATCAACTAGCTCCAAGCGGGATGGCTGACTTGCCGGTGGCGCGGGGACCAGTTTTAATTTAGTTTCTAACGCATCAGTCGTGGGCTCTGCGACGGGTAAATACTGAGCATTGGTATCTACCGCACGACTGACAAGTTTAGGCGCCATTATTGGAGCGCCTGTTTGACCAGCGTGAGTCGCGTCATTGGCTAATGACTGTGTAATAGGCAGCACCGCTGGTTGCACAACAACAGCAGGCTCTACTGCCACTGCTGCTTGCTCATCAGAAACCACCCTCTCAACTGAGCTGTTATGGCTAGCTAATGGCGGCGCACTCACCGCTTCTGGCTGTTGCAATTGAGCGGTACTCGGCAATGGGCTAGGATTTTGGGTCGATGAAGCCACGTTCGAGGCCTGCAGAGTTACCGGTTCAATATGAGTACTTTGAGCGGGTCTAAAGGCCAACATTCTCATCAAGGTCATTTCTAGCCCTTCACGGGCATCGGGCACAAAAGGTAAATCTTTACGTCCCATCAACGCTATTTGATAAAAAAGTTGCACGTCTTCAGCCGTCAATTTAGCCGCCAAAGTTTCAACTTGAAGTTTGTCACCCAAGCTATTATCGAGTGCCGCTGGCACCGTCTGAGCAATAGCGATACGATGCAACAAGCTAATAATATCTCCCAGTACCGTATTATAATCAGGTGAAAATTGCGCCAGCTCATCCACGTAATTTAACAGCGCCACACCATCGCCTTGTACCAGTGAATCCAAGATTTGGAATACCAACTGCAAATCGATGCTGCCCAGCATCACCCTAACATCTGTTTCGCAGACACTGCCTGCACCAAAGGCAATTGATTGATCGGTTAAACTCAGCGCATCACGCATCGAACCATCTGCTGATCTGGCTAGCAACCACAGCGCTTCTTGGTCAAAGGTTATCTGCTCTGCGGTGAGCACTTTAGCAAGATGCTCGACAATACGCTGGGGAATCATATTCTTGAGATTAAACTGTAAACAGCGCGATAATACCGTCACTGGCAATTTTTGCGGGTCGGTTGTGGCCAGTAAAAATTTAACATGTGGTGGAGGCTCTTCCAGGGTCTTCAACAGTGCATTGAATGAACTTTTAGAGAGCATATGCACTTCATCGATAAGGTAGACTTTAAACCGACCTCTGGAGGGAGCATATTGGACATTTTCCAACAGCTCACGAGTATCTTCAACCTTGGTACGCGAGGCGGCATCGACTTCGATTAAATCAACGAAGCGTCCCTGAGCAATTTCTTCACAGGCACTGCATTTATCACAGGGCTTTGAAGTAATGCCCTGCTCACAGTTCAATGCTTTGGCAAATAAGCGCGCAATGGAAGTTTTACCCACACCTCTAGTACCGGTAAATAAATAAGCGTGGTGTAAACGATTGTCATCTAATGCATTAACCAGAGCTTTGAGAACATGCCCTTGGCCAACCATTTCGTCAAATTGTGTAGGTCGCCATTTCCTAGCAAGTACCTGATAGCTCATAGATTTTGCACCTGAATAATTGTAAGAGCGCAGTATAAAACACTGTCGCGAGCGCGATTAAAAGCAACGACTTATTTCGCGAAAAACAGCAGTGGTTGAGAACTCGCCATGCTAACGGTAAACGACGAAATAGTCCAAGGATAGATGCCTGTGGCGTATCATTGGGTGCCAACAATTCGTCGGGCCCCCGACCACTTAGCCACTGTTTAACACGCTAACAAATAGCGACGTCTCTATTGAGGTAGCTCCAAAGTGAGTGCCATTTCTGTGATTCTTTGCTGAGATTTAGCCCTGAAATTTGCTCTGGTTTTTGAGCCTTCAGGTTTGGTCATATAATAGAGCAGTGAGCTACCTACCTCTGGGCTTAATTGATGATCTTTTGCCCACTGTTGGATAAAAATAAACAAGGTATTGGTCTGCTTATCTTCTATCGCAACCGCCACCGGTTGCTCGAGAATTTCACCTTTCCTAAAACGGCGGCACATAATCTCATAATGGTAATTGAAGCGCGGAAAAGTCACTTTTTCCTCTTCGGATCTAAGCTCAAACCAACCCGTTTCACGTCCCGCTTGATAAACCACATTATGACTCCAGGCGTGCGAGGTCGGAGATTGCGCATTAAAACACGCCTCTCGATAAGCATGACGCACATCGGGAAGCCCAAAGGCATCATTTAATTGCTGCAAAATAGTGAGAAATTCAGCAATACTCGGCGCCCAGGCCATGGTCTCTTTCGCAATACTGACCGCCGCAACCAGTTCGTTTTCCGAGAAGTCACCCAGACTCATCGCCCACTCACGCTTGGCAATGCGCATCTCAGTTTCGGTCTCGAAGCTACTTTTGAACTTGTGTCCATAAATGGCCATAAAACGAGTAAAAACCATATTGATCATGGTTTTTGTGGTCTGATTTATTTCCCTGGCAGAAGCAGCACCCTGCCCAGCATGTAAGGCACCACTACCAACTGGTGTCGTGGATGTCCATGATTGCGGCTGTAATGCGCTTGCGTTTTTCTCGAGAATCTCTCTGGCTGTTTTCATGCTTAAATCCTGCTTGGCTCGATACGTTTTGCGCCCTATTGTCAGCTGATTGTTTCTTCACCCAGGCGTTTTTCACCCAAGCTAAAAACTTTTGATCCCAACTGCGCTCTTTGTTATTCCTATCACAGTAATACAATCTAAATTCATCGAGATAGCTAATGGCGACATCATGGGGAATATTATTGCGTGCTAAAGTACCGATCAGTAATTTTGAGGGCTTCCATTCCATGGTCATTGCAAATAGTTTTTTGTTTTGCTGTTCCCTATCATCCAATAACTGCCTAAAGGGATCATGGGCATTACTTTCTCGACGATACCGACCAAAAGATGGCGCTGGACCTATACCTTTTAATATTTCGCCTGAGTTTATAGTGATATTTTTTATCGGCAGCTCACTGGCACGACGCACAGGTAGAGGACGAGAAGGAGGGGCGGGAGGCACATCGTAAACCGGTAATATTTGCGTTTGCTCAATCGCTGAATCAACCCCCTGCTCAACACTGGCAAGGCTCTCAACTTGAGCAACTGCTACGATAGTTGGCTCACGACCAGCCTCGCTTACAAAATTATTTTTTTGCTTTGAAAAATTCGAATCCCCCTCAGTAGTTTGAGATATTTCTAGGGGAGTTATTAAAATTTGTTGTCCGGATATTACAATGTCAATAATACCTTGGGACTTGAGACTAGCAATCAGCGAGGATAGTTTTTGCGCATCCCAAATACTGCTGAGCATCTGCCACTTGGGCCAAGATACACTCACTTGTGTATTGATCTGCGGGGACTGCATACTCATCAACTGTTCGCAAATGTAATAGAGTATGGACTCCTCAACCCCAAGACGTCGAGCGAGCGAGGGGTATACTAGTAATGGTACTTCGGGAAATCTCATGAATCCTCATTATTTTACGCAACTGAGATGCAGTTATATTTTTACAGATAACACAGAGTTTATTAACACAACTATAAGCAAGCTGCCTACAATCTAACGACTACAACCTTAACTACTAACCGAAAATCCCTCTACAGCACGCAATACATCACTCCGGCTTATCTGACCTACCAGCTTACCATTTTGCGTGATAGGTAGACAGTGAAGATCCTTGTCTATTATTAATTCCGATACTGCAATGATGTCTGTGTCAATACTAACGGGGGTCACATCGCGGGTCATATAATCGCCAACCTTACCGCCTTTTTCTTCCTCGTAATAAGTCAAGGTCAAAATAGCTTTTAGGCAATCAGCTTCAGAAATAATCCCGACCACTTGCCCGTCACTGTCAACCACTGGTGCCGCGGAAAGTCGATATTCTAATAACATATCTATGGCGGCGAACAAATCGGTTTGCTCCGACACCTTAAAAATTTTATCCGACATATAATCTTTAGTTTGCACTGATTTCAACATACAACACTCCTTGTATAGGCAAATATCCATTGGCTATTAATACTCACCTAAGCTCCCTTTAAAGAACTTTAGCTCCAGTACCATCCAGTATATGCTTTGTGGCGAATTTTATCTAAGTTTTTGCTGCTGAGAAAATTGCCAACCCAAACTAGCTGGTGCGAGTTTTTTCCCGCTAGACGCCAACCAAGGTCTTTGCTGAATCACTCGATCTGTGGGCGACAAAAATTACAATTATGTTAGGATTATTTCCTTTTGCTGAAATCACCTAGCTATGCTTGATTTGCCTACGACTTCTAAACCAGAGATTCGCTTGTTATCGTTCCTGCTAATCTTATCGATGAGCTTATTCATCACGGGAATTATCACTCCCATCATGACGCTGACTAAGCTATTTTTCCTAGAGAACAGCTTCTCGATATTATCGGCCTTAAGAGATTTATGGGTACAGAATGAATACTTTTTATTTATTATAATCTCACTATTAAGCGTCGCACTACCCATTGCTAAAATATTACTTTTGAGCTGGATATTACACGCCAAATACAGTGGCAAAACACAGTTAAAACTACTCGAACTCATCCACCATTTTGGACGCTGGGCAATGTTAGATGTACTGGTCATCGCGATATTATTGGTCGCTGTAAAGCTTGGCACTATTGCCAGTGTGGAAATTCACTATGGACTGTACTTGTTTGCAGCCTCTATATTGATAACCATGGGGGTCACCCATCGAACCTTAACAATTATGCAGAAACAAGCAATTTAGCCAACGTTAAATGATTGTAATCAGTCAACAATTTCAGCAACTGACCGCCTAATTAACACCCCACCACCGCTTGTTAACCCGGGGTCGCGCGAGGGCAAGACTAGATGGGGTCATTTAGTCACGCTAAATAACCACCTCTAGCGGTATGCAGATCTAGCCCAGTGGGAGCATCGCAATAAATGGCTGGGCTAAATGGGACTAGCTATTTTGTTCGATGCCGGCGATTACCCAATCTGCGTTATCGACACTCATGTCGCGAGTCAGCTGCCAAGTTTCATCAAATTCTTTGGCCACTAGTGCTGAATCCTCTTTAATTTTACCGCTAAAGGCAATCGCTGCTACGACAAAACCAGATGCTTCTTTAAAGCCAACCAACTGCGCCTCAACACTAACCACTTCAGTGTTTAGCTGA
>JABSRA010000054.1 GCA_013215445.1 Oceanospirillaceae bacterium | reverse complement strand
TGTCACTGGGACTAAAGTAGACTGATTAAACCACACTTATGAAAAGCGCACCATCAGACTAAAGTAGTAATTTTACTAGGAAAACATCTCGAAAAGCAAATTTATTTGCTTAACCTTGCTCTAACAGAATATTTATCGGTTTAGCTCACCACTTTACACAGCATTAACTAAGCCCTAGTTTCATCTTGTTTTATTACCAACTCGAATTCGGCACAACAATCTTGTAACCAGAGCCAAACATAGTCGGCAAAGCTACGTCTAATTACTAACTCCCATTCATTTTCAGCGGTGCGGCTAATCACCGCCTGAGTTTTAGCGAACACCGTAGTCACCACCTTACCAACTGGGAAACTTTTGGGATGGACATCCAACGGCACTGACTTTTGCAGTACTTGTTGTGCATCAATACCTGCTAAACGCAAAATCGTCTGCCCACCAGAGACATTAACGATCGCGCAATGCCCCTGCACGGCGTCGATCAACCCTTGCTCTAGCTCGAAGCCGCGCGCAGCAGGCGCCACCACCAGCCACTCATCAGGAGAAATCCAGCGTATTGATAACGCGCCGTCAACTTGCATTTTTAATACCCCGGGCAACTCCAGCCCCAGTACCGCTTTTACCCCTTGCACAAAATCACTGTTATCGGGTTTGCCACGCAATAGTATATGGCTGCGCAACGCCAATTCCGTTAGCTCTATGTTGGCCTTAGTCCCCAGTTGCGCTTGGGCTAGCTCAGGCAGGTTAACGTGATGTAATGGGCTGGCACCAACGATAGCGCTGCCACTGACAGGACATTGATCAAAGGCATTAATGCTCTGTGCGACGTTATATGGCTGGTTGCTAGTTTGATCAGACATTTTGCTGCTCTCCCTTGGGGTCAAAGAATATTGGACTGCAAATCACCGCTTCGATTACCCGCCCATCAGCCAGCGGATAAAACACCGTTTCACCCATGCGCTTATGACCGTTGCGAATAAACGCCATGGCGATAGAGTGACCAAGACAAGCGCTGTAATAACTGGAGGTAACATGCCCCAACATAGTCATCGGGATCGGCTGCTTGGGATCGTTAACCGCCTGAGCACCCTCGGGAATAACCTGTTTAGGATCTTTTGTCTTAATCCCCACCAACTGCTTGCGCCCCTCTTTAACACAGTCGGCTCGATTCATACCGCGTTTGCCAATAAAGCTAAAAGGCTTTTTCGGTGATACCGCCCAACCCATGCCTAAATCGTAGGGGTGTACAGAACCGTCGGTATCTTGGCCGGCGATGATAAACCCTTTTTCGGCCCGCAGAATATGCATCGTCTCAGTACCATAAGGAGTCAAGTTATACGCTTCACCCGCCGCCATGATCGCCTGCCAAATTTGCAAGCCGTAGTTTGCCTGCACGTTGACTTCAAAGGATAGTTCACCGGTGAAAGAGATTCTAAAGATGCGCGCAGGCACCCCTTTAACGGTGGCCTGTTTCCAGTCCATGTACTTAAAAGCATCGTTTGAGACATCGATATCATCAACCACTGTTTCGATGATCTTTCGCGAGTTAGGTCCGGTCACCGTGATGGTAGACCAGTGATCGGTGACACTGTTGAAGTAAACCTCAAGCTCGGGCCACTCGGTCTGCTGGTATATCTCCAGCCACTCCAACACTCTTGCGGCGCCACCGGTAGTGGTCGTCATCACAAAGTGGTTGTCCGCCAGACAGGCGGTGACGCCATCGTCAAATACCATCCCGTCTTCGCCACACATCAAGCCGTAGCGACACTTGCCAACCGCCAACTTGGCCCAGGCATTGGTATAAACACGGCCTAAAAACTCTCTCGCATCAGCCCCCTGGATATCAATTTTACCTAGCGTAGAGGCATCTAACACCCCGGCACTATCACGCACGGCTAAACACTCGCGCTCAAGGCTCTGCTGCATACTCTCGCCCTCTCTGGGAAAGTACCAAGGTCGCTTCCAGTTGCCCACATCTTCAAACAGCGCACCTCGCTCTAAGTGCCATTGGTGCATCGCGGTGTAACGCTTAGGGTCAAACAGCTCGCCACAGTGACGACCGGCAATTGCGCCAAAGGTAACCGGCGTATAATTGGGTCGAAAGATGGTGGTGCCAGTCTCGGGGATGGTTTTATTCATCGATTTAGCGGCAATCGCCATGCCGTTGATGTTGCCCATCTTTCCCTGGTCGGTGCCAAAACCCATCGCCGTGTAGCGCTTGACGTGCTCGATAGACTCAAAGCCCTCTAGCGTCGCCATCTCAATGCCCGCCGCAGTCACGTCATTTTGTAAATCGACAAACTGCTTGGGGGCCCGACTGGTCTTTTTCGGATGGGGAATATGATAGAGCGCCATCGGTGAATTTTCTTCAACTTCTTCCGCGGTGGCAGGCGTCACAGTTTCAATGCTTAAGCCTACATTTAGCACTGCGGCTAGCCCCGCTTTTGTCCCTTGGGCCAACGCGTCTTGCAACTCAAAACGGCCGTTAATTGCCCCGGCGGTTAATTGTTTTTGCAGCGTCTCACCGGGGATAAAGCCTATCACTTGATCGCTCCACACTGGGCGAGAACCGGTGTGACAAGACAAGTGAATCGCGGGACTCCAACCGCCAGAGCTGGCCAAGGTATCGCAGCTTAAATTGCTGATGTCGCCCACTAGCTGATCACCCGGGGCATTAATAGCGCTAACGCTGACACTGCTAACGCGCTTGCTGCCCTGCACTTCTACCACGGCAGATCCATTAATAATGGTGATACCTAGTGCCGCGGCTTTTTCAACACAGTCCCTGCCCGCACCCGCTGCGCGGGTATCGATAATCGCCACCACTTCACGACCCGCTTGCTGCCAGTCAAAAGCGGCACTATATGCATTGTCATTGGTGGTCATCAATACCAGTTTATTTCCGGGTATCACGGCATATCTATTGATATAAGTGGATACCGCCGAAGCCAGCATATTACCCGGCACATCGTTATTCGCATACACCAGTGGCCGCTCATGAGAGCCCGTGGCCAACACTACCCATTTTGCCCTTACTCTGTGCATGCGCTGACGGCTGCTGTTTTTTTCCGCTCTATCGGCTAAATGATCACTGACCCGCTGGTGAATGGTTAAAAAGTTGTGATCGTGATAACCGTTGACTGTCGATTTAGGCAACATTAACACTTCGGGGAAGCTGGCTAATTCAGCCACGGTATTTTCCAACCAGAGAGCGACGTCGACCCCGTCAATTTTCTGTTTGCTGTGCAGCAGTGCCCCACCAAACTCCGCCTGTTCATCGGCGATAATCACTCGTGCGCCGCTACGTGCTGCGACCAACGCTGCGCTCAGACCAGCAGGTCCGGCCCCGACTATGACAATATCGGCATGTTGATTGTAGTGATCGTAACGATCTGGGTCATTTTCCAGTGGCGAACGCCCTAGGCCAGCAGCCTTGCGGATGAACTTCTCATAAGTACTCCACAGTGATTTAGGATACATGAAAGTTTTGTAATAAAAGCCCGGCGGCATCACTTTGGCGCCTACCTTGCCGATGGTACTCATCATGTCAAATTCGACATTGGGCCAGCCATTGGTCGATTTTGCCACTAAACCGTTGTACAACTCCTGCTGAGTGGCACGCACATTGGGGACTTGAGTCGCTTCTGTGGCACCCAACTGCATAATTGCATTGGGCTCTTCAGCCCCCGCCGCGACTATGCCGCGCGGTCGGCTGTACTTAAAACTACGCCCGACGATATCGATACCGTTAGCGAGCATTGCCGAGGCCAAGGTATCGCCGACAAAACCTGGGTAGGACTTGCCGTTGTATTGAAAATTAATCACTTTATTACGTGCTAGGCGTCCACCTTGACTCAAGCGGTTGGGCTGATTCATGTTGCACTCTCCTGCGCTTTGAGACTCGACTTTAGGTCAGCGCCAGTCTCGCTGACAGCGGTAAACTTAGGTTTTTCACCAACTTTATACACTTCTTTAATCTCGTATGTTTGAGTGTCACGGGTAATATTAAAAAATTTGCGACAGCCAACTGCATGTACCCACAACTCGTGATGGATGCCACGTGGATTGTCGCGGAAAAATAGATATTCGCCCCACTCCTTGTCGCTGCAAGCTTCTGGATCTAGTGGCCGTGGGATATGCGCTTGCCCCGCCGCGTGAAACTCTTCCTCTTCACGGTGCTCTTCACAGTGCGGACAGAAAATATAAAACATCTTAATACTCCTAAAGGTCTTGGCCTTTCTATATTAGTGGGCCACGCCTGCTGCGCCGTGCTCATCGATTAATGCACCATCATGGAAGCGGAACATCGAAAACGGTTTGGCCATTTCACTGGCTTCACCGGCGGCTAACGTCTCGGCAAATACATGCCCCGATCCAGGCGTTGCTTTAAAGCCACCCGTACCCCAACCACAGTTGAAGAAGAGGTTCTCCACCGGTGTCGCTGAAATAATCGGACAGGCATCTGGGCAAGTATCCACAATACCGCCCCACTGGCGATTCATTCTGACCCTGGAGAATACCGGGAACAGCTCAACAATTGCCTGCACTGTGTGCTCTATGGTGTGATAACTACCGCGTTGACCATAGCCGTTATAACCGTCGATACCGGCGCCGATTACTAAATCGCCTTTGTCTGACTGGGAGATATAACCGTGTACATGGTTGGACATCACCACGGTATCTAGGATGGGTTTAATAGGTTCTGAGACCAATGCCTGCAGTGGATGAGACTCAAGCGGCAGTTTAAAACCGGCCATCTTTGCCATCACGCTGGAGTTACCCGCAGTGACACAACCGATGCGATCCGCACTTATAGACCCATGAGTCTTAGTTCTAACACCGGTGGCTGCACCGTCTTCAATGATGAAGTCCACGACTTCACACTGTTGAATAAGATCGACTCCCAGTGCATCTGCGGCACGGGCGAAACCCCAGGCAACGGCATCATGACGCGCCACTCCACCACGGGGTTGCCACGAGGCACCCATGATCGGATAGCGCGGTCTATCGCTGCAATCCATCATAGGTACGATTTCTTTAATCTGCTGTGGATCTAATACCTCGCCGTCGATACCATTGAGGCGATTGGCATTTACCCGTCTTGAAATATCCCGCATATCCTGCAAGGTATGCCCTAAGTTAAGCACCCCGCGCTGCGAAAACATCACATTGTAATTCAGGTCTTGAGACAAACCTTCCCAGAGTTTCATCGCATGCTCATAGAGTTTTGCCGACTCATCCCAGAGATAGTTAGAGCGCACAATAGTGGTATTACGCGCCGTATTACCTCCACCTAAATAGCCTTTTTCCAACACTGCAATATTGGTGATATTGTGCACTTTGGCCAGATAATAAGCGGTTGCCAAGCCGTGGCCCCCGCCGCCGACAATCACTACGTCGTATTTTTTCTTCGGAACTGGATTGCGCCATACTCGCTGCCAGTTCTCATGGTGACTCAAGGCGTGTTTTAACAACCCGAAACCTGAATATTTTTGCATGGGGGTTTTCCTTATATATTTGAGCAAACTTAAAACGTTTTATCTAAAGTAACGGCTGAGGTCAGAGTGTGACCAATGTTCGCCGTCAGTTCAGTTCGCCGACGGCTATATTTTCTGTTTTTCAAGCTGCTGCAGACTTTCTCCAGCAGCTGGTTAATGTGGCGCTATCAGACAATAATAATTTTTATGCGCAGCCGCTATCTACTTAGGTGCGACAACCAGCCTCTTATACGCGACAAAATCGAGCATTGATTTCATCTGAGACTGATTTTTCTAAAAATCTATCTGTAAATCTGTGCCTGCCTGCGAACAGCAGGAGAGAATAAAACCCGCCGCGACATCTTCATCGGTAATACCACCATTGTGTTCCATCACCACATCCCCTGCCACTTTCATCACTTTACAAGTACCGCAAATCCCCATACCACAAGCCTTAGGGATATTTAGGCCGAGTTTAGAAGCCGCGGTGTGCACCGTTTCATTAGGATAAATTTGCACACTTTTTCCGCTTTTAAGAAATTCAATATTCAACATGTCAGCGCTGTCTAAAGCATCTGCTTGATCAACCGCTATTTCCGCCTGCTCTAGCGCATCTTGCTCCACTTCAACCGGCGTTGCGCCAAATGATTCCTCATGGTAATTATCCATGTTGAAACCATTGTCTGTGAGCATCTTTTTCACTGCATTCATGTAGACTTCAGGGCCACAGCAGAATATTTCGCGCTGTAAAAAATCTGGACAAATCATATTCAGCTTGTGACTGTCTAGATAACCTCGATACCCGGCCCACGCTTGACCCGTTTGCTGCCGCTCACAGATCAAACTCAAGTTAAAGTTACTGATCCGACTGCAGATGTGCTCTAATTCACGATGATAAATAATGTCGCTGGGGGTGCGTGCACTGTGTACAAAGTGCATATCCACCTCGGCGTTAGTATCAAAAAACCAGCGCGCCATCGACATCAACGGGGTTATACCGACTCCTCCTGAGAGCAGTAGTACTTTTTCGGCGGGATAATCGATACAGTTAAACAAGCCTACAGGGCCGTGTACCGCCAACTCTTCACCCTCTTGCAAGTTATCGTGTAAATAGTTAGAGACTTTACCCCCTGGCAGACGTTTAACCGTAATAGAAAAGCTGTAGGGCACAGAAGGTGAACTAGAGATTGTGTAGGAGCGCATCACCTGCTCTGAGTCTATCTCTAACTCTAAGGTGACAAACTGACCGGGTTTGAAGAAAAACATCACCGGCTGCTCAGCCATAAAGCAAAAGGTTTTTACGTCCGTCGTCTCCTCGATGACTTTAACGCAACGCACTAAATGCCTGCCATTACTCCAGGTTTTGGTATTAATTTGATGATGATAGTTATCACGACTGATTGCATTACTCATATCTGGGGCTCTCTATGGCTCTCTATCTATACACGATTACGGATGGCCATCATCGGCTTTGCTCAACCCTAGATATTGCCCAATTGCGACAGGACTGTGCTCAGGCACTGCCATACCTCCCTGCTGGATGCCTTTGCAGGCGATGAGGGCTATGCAATTCTGACTAACGTCGATTTCTACATGGTTACAGGTCGTTATTAGTCAGCTTTCTACCCGCCGTTTACGAGAACATCAGCCGCTCACACTAGCGATAGAAAAGACAGGAATTACCGGTGAACTCACAAGATCTAATCAACATCACTCAGGCCGACTTCTCCCACGCGCGCAGCGAAATGTACCGACTGCTGGCCGCTCGGCCCAGTAACCTCTCCCTGCCACAACCTTTCTATAACGACCCACAGCTGTTCAAAGTCGATATGCAGGAAATTTTCGAAAAAGAGTGGATATTTGTGGGCATGAGTTGCGAACTGCCGGGAAAAGGCGATTACATCACGGTTGATATTGGGCAAAATCCGGTGCTGATTGTACGTGATGCTCAGGGCAAGATTAATGCTTTTCACAACGTCTGCCGCCACCGAGGTTCTAAACTGTGCGATAGCAAGCAGGGGAAAGTCGCTAATTTAGTCTGCCCTTACCACCAGTGGACTTACGATCTATCAGGCAATTTACTGTTTGCCGGCACTGAAATGGGCGAGCAGTTCGAGATGCGAGAATACGGCTTAAAAACAGCGCACTGCCAAGTGGCTGGTGGCTTTATTTTTGTCTGTTTAGCCAGTGGAGAAGCCCCTGATATCGCTCCATTTACAGCTACGCTGGATGAGTACATGGAGCCCTACGACATCGAAAATTGCAAAGTGGCAGTACAATCAACCATCGAAGAAACGGCCAATTGGAAATTAGTGTTGGAGAATAACCGCGAGTGCTATCACTGTAACGCCTCCCACCCGGAGCTATTGGGTAGTTTACTGGAGTGGGATGATACTAATGACCCGCGCGCCACCCCTGAGTTTTTAGCGCATTGCGCCGCGCAAGCGACCGCTTGGGATAAAGAAAAAATACCGCACCAACATGTCGCACATGGCTTGCAAAACCGTGTGGTTCGCATGCCACTTAAAGAAGGCACCACCGTCATGACAGCAGACGGAAAGGCCGCCTGTAACAGACTGATGGGCCGCATTAAAAACCCTGAATTAGGCTCAATGCGTATACTACACCTACCCAACTCTTGGAATCATATGCAATCAGATCACTGTGTGGTCTTTCAAGTCATTCCCATTAGCGCACAAAAGACCTTAGTGACGACCAAGTGGCTGGTACACAAAGACGCGGTCGAGGGTGTTGATTACGACATTGAACGGCTCCGAGCTGTCTGGGATGCAACCAACCAGCAAGACAAAATACTGGCCGAGCGCAATCAGGCGGGGATCAACTCTATCGCCTACCAACCCGGCCCCTACTCAGAGACTTTTGAATTTGGGGTCATCAACTTTATCCAGTGGTACAGCCAAACGGTGAGAGCCAACATCGACGCAAAATAAAGATGATAGATGTCGAAAATCTTCAATAATTAAGCGACGCCAAACTGTAACCTGAATCAGTGACTTCCATGCGGTGCTGAGCACAAGCTCTGCATCCAACCTGAAGCCACGAATTCAGATTTATTATAAATGCAGTTTTTCATTTTATTGGAGATTAGAGATGAGCAATCGAGTCAATTTTTATCAGGCGGCGCCCGCTGCTATGACTATTATATTCGCCCAAGAAAAAAACCTTGCTAAACAATTCAGTCAGCACCCAGCATTAAACACTACCATTTGGGAGCTACTAAAATTACGGATCTCGCAAATCAACCAGTGCGCCTACTGCCTTGACATGCATGCTAAAAACGCTATTAAATCAGGGGAGAGCACTGCCCGGATCATCGCTTTGAGCGCGTGGCGTGACTCGCCATTGTTTACAGAAACCGAGCGCAGCGCCCTCCAGTGGAGCGAACTATTAACGGCAGATTTCGCCGCTTCTGACGACGCTTACCAAGCGGTACAAAAACACTTTAACGATCCAGAGATTGTTGATCTAACCATCGCCATCAATGCAATCAACAGCTGGAACCGAATCGCTAGGACTTTTCAGCCAGTAGTCGGCGAATATAAAGCTTAGGCAAGCTTATCTGCTGAGGATTGTTTATAATGGGCTTGCTTTAAAATGAACTCCTTGTAAACGGACTCTCTATAATGGACAGTGCCGTCAACAGTTGGAACCGAATCGCTAGGACCTTTCAACCTGTGGTCGGCGAATATAAAACTTAGGCAAACTTATCTGCTGAGGATTGTTTATAATGGGCTCTTTTTATAATGGACATCTTATCAATGGGCTTGCTTTAAAATGAACACCTTGTAAATGGGCTCTCTATAATGGTCTTTCTATAATGGACTTTCTATAAATGGACTTTCTATAAATGGACAGTGCCATCAACTTTCGCATGTACCAGCCGCGCAAGCAACTTGCCAAGGTAGTACAAGCGCTGTGGTCAGTGACTGTCTCATCCGCGACGCAGAGAGACGTCAGCCACTGGCTGCAGGGAGATGGTGGCTGCGGTATTATTTTCAACTTAAAAGGTAGCATCCAACTTAACCAAAAACCACTGCCCTTGGGTTGCTTCTTACAGCCCATTAGCGACCAAGCCCACAACATCATACTGCCGGCGGGCTCAGTGATTGCGGGAATTCGTTTTCATCCCGCTATCAGTTACGGATTATTTAAAAAACACGTCTTTCATCCCAGTACTTTAAACACCTCAGATAGGCATTTATTGCCGCTACATAGATTGCATCGCCAGCTAAGTATTCAATACAGCCACAGTGGCCGTATCCTCTGTTTATTAAGAGGGTTAAAATCATTCTTGGATGCTGACGATTGTCGCCCTAGACCCCTCGCCCAAGCGCTCGACGATATCCATCAGCAGCTCAGCGTCAGCGGATTAAAAGAGCATAATGCCCTGGGCCAAAGACAGCTAGAGCGGCATTTTAGAAAATGGCTGGGCATGAGTGCCAAGCATTATCAGCGCATAGTACGCACCCGTAATGCGCTGAGTGACTTCAGATCAAACCCAAATACTCAGTTAATAGCGCTGGCACAGAATCACGGATTTACCGATCAAGCGCACATGACTCGAGAGTTTAAGGCCATTGCCAAAATAACCCCTGGGCAATACCGTAAGGTCCTCGCGCAAGATAGAAAATCAATAGCTCTAAATCAATAGTTTTCTGTAGTTTCCTATTAGTCCTAAACCAATAAGCCCCTCTTTAACCCACCCGTATCGATGCAAAACTTGGCTCGGCACTCGCCGCGCGCAACACATTTTGCACTGGTGAATTCACCCTGATCTGTTCACTCACATCGAGACTGACACTATGCAGATCTAAACTGGTATCGGTCCACATCCCGGTGCGGTCTTCACGCGGTGAAAAGCCTATGTACTTTCGATAACAGCGACTAAAGTGCGGCGTTGAAACAAAGCCGCAGGCAGAGGACACATCGATAATTGACAGGGTGGTTTGCTTCAATAATTGTCTGGCTCTATCTAAGCGCAGCCGCAAATAGTAGCGCGAGGGCGTACAGTCTAAATAACGGTGAAAAAGCCGCTCTAACTGTCGCCTCGAGACACTGACAAAACTAGCCAACTCATCGAGATCTATCGGCTCTTCAGTATTGGCCTCCATCAACTCTACTATTTCCACCAACTTGGGCTGCGCGGTACTGAGTAAATGACGCAGCGGCACCTTCTGCTGGTCGCCTTGAGAGCGTACTCTGTCGCAGACAAACATATCTGAAATAGCGCCGCTTAATGCTCTGCCGTGGCGTAAGGTGATGGTATACAACATCATATCCATTGGTGCTCCACCGCCTGAACAAGTCAATCTATCCCTATCGTGAGTGAACAATTTACGGTTGCAATTCACTTTCGGAAAAGCCTCTTGCAAGGGTGCGATATATTCCCAATGCACACTACAATCATAACCATTGAGCAATCCCGCATCTGCCAGCACATAAGCACCGGTACAGATACTGCCGAGCACTACCTTTTGCGCAGATAATCGCCTCAGCCAGGCGAGTTCCACTTTTGTGTAGTTTTTAGTGATGTTGATACCCCCCGCGACAATCAGCGTATCTATGGTAGGTGCATCTGCAATAGCGGCATCGACGGCTACTTGCATACCATCACTGGCTGTGACGCTCAGCCCATCAACACTGAGTAAAGACCAGCTAAACAACTCGCGCCCCGAGAGTTGGTTGGCCATTCGCAGTGGCTCAACGGCAGAGGCGAGCGCGATCATTGAATAATCACCCAGCAATAGAAAGCCAATATTAGAGGTTTTTATACTGACACTGGGCACACTTGATAGATTTACTGGCTTTGGCATACGGTTATCCTGTCACTGGCTCTGTGCAAAATCATGGCACGGTAGAGTTTAGTGGAAGTTTTTATTGTTTTTTGAATATCACAGGGTAAATATTACTACTAAAAAACCTGCTTAATTAGCCACAGGCGACATCAATGTACTTAATCATCACTAAGTGTGCTTGAAAGGGACAAGCGGATTGAAAAATCAGACGGGGGGACAAGGATAAAAATTTAGCGAGTTGAAGATAGTGAAAGTCAGTCATCTACAAAGTTGGCTCTCCTCAAACCAAGAGAGCCAACCCGAAAATGTAATTTCTATACGATCCCAGAGCCACTGCGACTGGCATCTACTGGGCGTTGCGCGGCACAGTATTCGCGGTAACCACTGGCGCGGTAACTCTGAATAGGATCGATCGCACCACCACTGCGCAATCTAGCCATCTGCAAGATCGGCTCCACATCTACATTGTAGGCACTCTTCAACGTAGCTTGTGCCATCATGGCATCATTGCCCTGCTGATAACTGCTTAACAGCTGGCGATTAACCAGTAATGCTTTGACATACGAGCGCTGCACTTCGGCTGCCGAGTAAAGCAAACTCTCTATGGGGTCAGTGACGTTATGCGACTGATCCAACATGTAAAAAGGTGAGAAACCGCTGCTGCTGTTTTGGATATCCACTAACTCATTAAAGACTAAAAACAGCTGATAGGGATTGATTGAGCCCGAATCTAAGTCATCGTCGCCATATTTACTGTCATTAAAATGAAAGCCGCCAAGTTTGCCAAATTGTGCGAGGCGCGAGACGATCATCTCAATATTCACGTTGGGGGCATGGTGCCCTAAATCAACCAGACATTTACAGCGCTCACCCGTCTCTGTCGCCGCCAAATAACTGCTGCCCCAATCTTGAATGACGGTCGAGTAAAAGGCCGGTTCAAAAATTTTGTGCTCCAACAACATACTCCAATCATCGGGCATGGCACTGTATATTTCTGAAGTGCACTCTAAATAGCGGCTAAAGGCATTGGCAAAATGCTGTTGACCTGGGAAGTTAGAACCATCACCTACCCACACGGTCAGCGCTTTTGAACCTAATTTTTTACCCAGCTCTATCACCTCGATATTATGCGCTACCGCCTGCTCTCGCTGGGCGCTCTCGCTGTGCGCTAAACTACCGTATTTGTAAGAGTGCGGCTGATCCTTTTGATCTTGAAAAGTATTCGAGTTCATCGCATCAAAGCATAAACCCAAATCATTGGTGTAGCCGAGTAATTCACTGGGGTCAGAGGGGGTATCCCAGGGGATATGTAGCGAGACGCTAGGCGTCGCTCTTCCCAGCTGCTGGACCACGGCGCAATCCGCAATCTTTTCGTAAATATTACGCGGTTCACCAGAGCCTGGAAATCGAGCGAAGCGAGTGCCACCGGTGCCGAGCCCCCAAGAGGGTAAAGCGACGGCGAAGGCACTAGCCTGTTCAATTAACTGCTCAATATCATTACCTTGGCGGGCCAACTTTTCACCCAAAGCCTGATAATCAAGTTCTAAAGCGGCGCTTAACTGGCCGTTGTGATCTGCCACATGCTGCTGGTCGATTGTTTGTTTACTGGTTATTGTCATTATTTTGGTCCGTATTTAGCGGCTTTGCCGCAGTTACAATCTTGTTGGTCGGCTCTTAAAAACTCTCGGAGTTAGCTAGCGCGCTATTCATCTCCAAAAGCCAGAAACCTGCTTCAATTCTGGTTTTTCTCGCGACTAACGAGTAAAAGATGGGGCGTGACCCGCATCTACATTTAATACATTACCGGTTGATTTTGCAGAACTATCTCCGACAAAGAAATACACACCCTCGGCGATATCTTCTGGGAACACATTTAGTTTTAGCAAGCTGCGCTGACGGTAGTGCTCTTCCAAATCGTCAGTCGACATCTTATAGGCACTGGCGCGCTCTTCTTTCCATTTGCCACTCCATATTTTAGAGCCACGTAATACCGCATCGGGATTGACCACGTTGGTTCTAATACCATGTGGCGCCCCCTCAAGTGCGATACAGCGGGCCAATTGGATTTCAGCTGCTTTTGCGGTGCAGTAAGCGGCGGCATTGGCCGATGGCACTAGACCATTTTTGCTGGCGACGAACACGATAGAGCCGCCCATTTGCTGCACTTTCATCAGGCGATAAGCCGAGCGTGATACCAGGAAATAGCCGGTCGATAAGATGCCCTGATTAAAATTCCAATCCGCTAAGCTAGTCTCTTCCAATGGCGAAGAAGAGGCGATACCAGCATTAGAGACTAAAATGTCGATGCCGCCAAAGCACCAGCTAGTATAGGAAAACGCATCTAATACTTGCTGCTCATCGGTCACATCCATGGTGAAGGAACTGATAACATCTGCACTGTAGCGCTTTGAGAAATGCGCGACGCTATCATGCAAACCCTGTTGATCAATATCGGTAAGCACCACGCAAGCACCTTGGCTCAGTAACTTATCGGCGGTGGCGCGACCGATGCCACCGGCACCACCAGTAATCAGTGCAATTCTACCCGCTAGGCTTTTTGCTTTGGGCATGCGCTGTAATTTAGCTTCTTCTAACAGCCAGTATTCAATATTAAATGCCTCCTGCTCGGGCAGACCGCAGTATTTATCCACACCGTTAGCATCGCGCATCACATTGATGGCATTGAGATAAAACTCCCCGGCAATGCGCGCCGTCGCCTTGTCTTTAGCAAAGGTCAACATACCGACACCCGGAATTAAATACACCACCGGGTTGGCATCGCGCATCGCCGGGCTGTCAGTATGTTTGCAACGCTCATAATAGGCCGCATAATCCGCTCTATAGTCACTGAGCTGTTGCTCTAAACCCTCAATCAACTGAGCCAAGTTATCGCGCTTTGGCTCATAATCTAGCACTATCGGCTTAATTTTAGTACGCAAAAAATGGTCGGGGCAAGAAGTACCTAAAGCCGCAAGCTCAGTCAGCTGATAGCTGTTAACAAACTCTAATATTTGCGGGGCATCGTTAAAGTGACCAATTTGGCGCTGCACTGCACTGCTCTTACCACGAATAACTGGCATTAGCTGCGCTACCACTGTGCGGCGAGCCTCGCTACTGAGTGAATCGAGTCGTGCCCCGCCAAAAATTTCTTTACCCGTCATTTCAGTATCTAGCCACTGCTGGGCACGGTTGATAATATCCACCGATAACTGATAACAACTCTTAGCGTCATCCGCCCAGGTAAACAAGCCGTGCGCCTCGAGGATCACGCCTTTCAAATGTGGGTATTGACTGGCAATGTTAGAAAGCTCTAAACCCAGTTCAAAACCGGGCTTACGCCAGGCTAGCCAGCCTATATCACCACCAAATACTTGTTCGGTGATCGCCTTAGAGTTCTGACAGGCAGCTATCGCAATCACCGCATCAGGGTGTAGATGATCGACGTGTTTGTAGGGCACATAAGCGTGCAGTGGAGTATCGATGCTGGCGGCGCGGCTGTTGAGATTAAACGTACAATGCGGCAGGTAAGCGACCATTTCATCTTCAAATTGATCGCCGCGATACAACTCTTTAATCTGCTGTAGTTTCTCTAAATACAAGGTAGAGAAACCCTCTAATTCAATACTGCCGATGTCTCCGCCCGAGCCCTTCACCCAGAGCACTTCGACGCTCTGTTTAGTGATAGGGTCAATGCTCAGGACTTTTGCCGAAGTATTACCCCCTCCATAGTTAGTCACTTTAGGGTCGCTACCCAATAAATTAGATCGATACTTCAACAGCTCAGGCTCACTCATGCCTGCCGCTGCGCTATCGTCCCAGCGTGGGGCTATTAACTTGTTATTGTCGGAGTCTGGCATTTGATAAAACCTCGTTGAATGTGAAAGTAATACAGTTAATTTGACGGTTATTGCCACTAGCCGAATATTGCACGCAATATCCAAGCTAACTCCTACGCCTGCAGGCAGGCAAAGTAGAAATCAGTAGTTGTGATTGAAAAGCAAAGACTTTAAAATCAAGCAGTTTATCGGCAATACCAATCATTAAATTTCATAATCAGTCATAAACTTGCATAAAATGTACATCAATCACTGAAAATAATCAACTTCATTCAAAATAATTCACAAAAAGCTTGATAATGATTTTTTATTCAGTCATATTCGATCAAAGGAGAAGTTATGCACGAGCGGGAAAGACATCACATCATTCTCTCGGAAACTGCGGTAAAACCCGTAGTTACGATCAACTATTTAGTTGATCTACTCGCAGCCTCAGAGGCGACGATCCGCAGAGACGTTAATTTTTTACACAGTGAAGGTAAGTTGAAGAAAGTGCGCGGCGGTGCAGAATCGATTCATCCGCCGACCTCCACCGGCTTAGCTGGGCGCCCTTTTGCCATTAGCCAATCAATCAATGCCAAGGCTAAGAAGCGTGTGGCACAAGCCGCAGCGGCGCTGTGTAAAGAGGGTGAATCAATCATCATTGGTGGCGGCTCGACCGCCTTTATGATGGCCGAGCACATCAAGCATTTGCAGTTAGATGTAATGACTAACTCCTTTGTGATTGCCGAGTACCTGTTAAGAGAGGGTAAGTGTAATGTCAGCGTGCCCAGCGGCAAGATATACCGCGAGCAAAACTTAATCCTGAGCCCTTATCCTGAGGATGGCTCATCCCAGTTCTACGCCAGCAAAATGTTTTTTGGCGCTCAGGGCATTGGTAGCTTAGGCGTGATGGAGACAGATCCACAAATAGTCCAGGGCACTACGCGTCTATTAAGTCAGGCAGAACAGCGAATTTTACTGGTTGACAGCAGTAAATTCAATTTGAGCAGCAGTATGATCACCTGCTCTTTGAACGAGTTAGACACCGTGATTACCGATCAGGGGGTCAGTAACAAAAGTATAAAAATGCTCGAAAATTCGGGTTGTCGACTCATCATAACAAAGGAGCCGTCAACCTAAACCAAGCGTCAAAATCGGCGCTGATTAATAATAAATATAACGGAGATAGACCATGATGTTCAAAAAATTACTCGCCACCAGCGCCATCGCTCTGGCCATGCTTTCAAGCGGAGCCGTACAGGCAGCTGACATTAAAATCGGCCTTGTGGTAAAAGCACTGGGCATAGGTTTTTTCGAAGCGGCTAATGAAGGTGCTCAAGAGGCGGCCAAAGAACTCGGCGGTGTCAAAGTCATTTATACTGGGCCTACCAGTACTACCGCTGAGGGACAAATCGAAGTCATCAGTGCGCTGATCGCGCAAAAAGTTGATGCCATTGCTGTCTCCGCCAATGATACCGATGCACTTGTGCCAATTTTGAAGAAAGCGCAACAGCGCGGCATCAAAGTTATCTCCTGGGATTCTGGGGTAGCCAAAGCGGGTCGTCAAATGCATTTGAACCCATCGAGTAATTCACTGATCGGAGAGATGAACATCCGTCTCGCCGCAGATGCACTTAAGGCGGGTAACTTTGCCAGTGGTGATATCGCTATTTTGAGCGCCACCCCCACCTCGACCAACCAGAACATCTGGATTGACGAGATGAAAAAGGTATTGCCTAACTTCAGCCAATTGAATCTAGTCACCACTGTCTATGGTGATGACCTAGCAGATAAAAGCTATCGCGAAGCACTGGCTCTGTTTAAGACTTATCCTAATTTAAAGGTCATTGTGGCACCCACCACCGTCGGTATTTTAGCCGCGGCACAAGCGGTCAAAGATCAGGGTTTAATCGGTAAAGTCTATGTCACAGGACTAGGTCTTCCCTCTGAGTTAGCCGGCCACGTAGATTCAGGTGCCGTGCACTCTTTCGCTATCTGGAACCCGATCGATTTAGGTTACGCAGCCACCATGATCGCCTACAATTTGGTCAAGGGTGAAGGCTCTGAGACTAAAATTAGCATGGGTCGTCTAGGTGATGCGATGTTAGATGAAAATGGTGAGGCGGCAATGAGCGAGCCGTTCATTTACGATGCCTCTAACGTACACAAGTTTGCCGATATTTTCTAAGCGCAAGCACAAACCATAGCACAGTTCCAACAGTCTGATACCCGGGGTAAAACTCTGCTGGACTGTGTTATTACACGGAGAATTTCCAAATAAGCCCTCTGCACTAAGGTGTCGGCTTATTTAGGGGTTCCTGCAGATTAGAACATTGAAACTCTCTAGTAAGCTGTAAAATAAAACAGCCTGTACTATTTATACGCTGTTAAAACAACAACAATAAAGATAAAACCACTATGTCTGATACACCTTTTTATTCGCTGCGCGGGATAAGCAAGGCATTTCCAGGGGTAAAAGCCCTGGATCAAGTACAGTTAGATCTGTATAGCGGTGAAGTGATGGCACTGATTGGCGAGAACGGTGCCGGTAAATCCACCTTAGTGAAAACCATGACCGGTATCTATCAACCCGATGCAGGCGAGCTGAGACTCGCCGGTGAGTGTATTAGTTTAACCACTCCCGATGCAGCCAGAAACCTTGGCATTACTGCCATCCACCAAGAAACCGTACTGTTTGATGAACTGAGTGTCACTGAAAACATCTTCACTGGGCACCTCTTGACGCGCGGCCCATTAAACATGCTCGACTGGTCTGAAATGCGCCGGCAATGTATTAAAATTTTGGCTGATATCGAAGCGCAAATCGACCCAGACATACTGTTAAAACATTTGAGTATTGGCCAGCGACACATGGTCGCTATTGCCCGCGCCCTCTCCTTTAATGCCAAAGTAGTGATTTTAGATGAACCCACTGCCGCCCTGTCGATCCACGAAACGCAAGAGCTGTACAAAATTGTCGACAAATTAAAAGCGGCCGGTTGCGCTATCATGTTTATCAGCCACAAATTTGATGAAGTATTCGCTATCGCCGATCGCTATACGGTATTTCGCGATGGCTGTTTTGTCGATCAGGGAAAAATAGATAACGTCACTCAGGCGCAGCTAGTGACCATGATGGTGGGTCGCACCGTCGATCAAATTTACCCCGAACGAGCCCAGGCATTGGGGGACATTGTGCTTAAAGTCGAGAATTTCTCGCACCCCACCGAGTTCCACGACCTCAGTTTTGAACTGCGCAGTGGTGAAATACTGGGATTCTACGGGTTAGTAGGTGCCGGTAGAACCGAGCTAATGCAGGCGATTTACGGTGTCTCTAACAACATTACTGGCAGCCTCGAAATAGCGGGGCAAGTGGTTAAAATTCGCTCTCCCGCTGACGCCATCAAAGCGGGCATTGTCTATGTGCCCGAGGAGCGCCAGAGTCAGGGGGTGGTTTTAGACCTGCCTATCGATCAGAACATCACCTTACCGCAACTCAATCACATCAATAAAAACGGTCTGCTCAATCCAGCCAGTGAATACACCCTGGCCGATGAATATGCCAGTCGCCTGCAGGTAAAAGCACCTAACTGGCACGAACTAGTCGGCAACTTATCTGGCGGCAACCAGCAAAAAGTGGTCATCGCTAAATGGCTGGCCACTCAACCCAAAGTGATTATTATGGATGAACCGACCAAGGGCATCGACATCAGCTCAAAAGCGGCAGTGCATAGTTTTATGTCCGAGTTGGTTAAACAGGGACTGGCGGTGATTATGGTCTCCTCGGAATTACCCGAGGTGATGGGCATGTCTGATCGCATTATTGTGATGAGTGAGGGGCTACAGGTCAGCGAACTACAAAGAGCTGATTTTAACCCAGAGAAAATTGTTAGTGCGGCCAGCGGAGGTCTCAATGAAAAAACTATACACTAATCGCGAAGCACTGCTCTGTGCCCTGATTATTATCATGGCACTGTCGGTAGGAGCCTTTGCCGATGATTTCTTAAGTGTGGGCAATTTACTCTCTGTCTACAACGATACCTCGATGCTGATTATATTAGCGCTGGGCCAGATGCTGGTGATTATCACCCGCTGTATCGATTTGTCGGTGGCCGCCAATTTGGCGTTAACCGGCATGGTAATTGCGATGCTCAACAGTAGTTATCCCGATTTCCCGGTGCCTTTACTGGTGCTGTTGGGCGCTGGACTGGGGTTGTGCATGGGTATGATCAACGGCCTATTAGTCTGGAAATTAAGCATCCCAGCCATCGTTGTCACCCTCGGCACCATGAGCATTTATCGGGGGGTGATCTTCCTCTTGAGTGATGGCGCCTGGGTCAACGCCCATGAAATGTCTGCAACCTTTATGCAAATTCCACGCGCTACTTTTATCGGCATAGCGCTGCTCTCCTGGGCATCATTAATTACCATTGCCGTGTTCTATTATTTCACCCGCTACGCCCGTACTGGTCGTGAAATATACGCGGCGGGTAACAGCCCAACGGCAGCTTTCTACACCGGCATCGATGTCGGGCGCAGTCAATTTATTGCCTTCTCTCTGTCGGGATTGTTGGCGGGGCTGTGTGGCTATTTGTGGGTCTCGCGCTACGCCGTCGCCTATGTCGATGTGGCAAGCGGATTTGAACTACAAGTGATCTCTGCCTGTGTGATTGGCGGCATCAGTATTATGGGAGGTGTCGGCACCGTGACGGGCTGTGTATTAGGCGCCATTTTTATCGGCGTGATCAATAATGCGCTGCCGGTGATCGGCGTGTCGCCCTTTTGGCAGATGGCCATTTCCGGCGCCGTGATTGTACTGGCGGTGATTGCCAGCTCAAGAGCTGAGCAAAAATCCGGCAGAATCATTTTGAAACAAACCATGCTCGCAACCTCGAAATAATGGCTAACTGCGATAATTATATTGCGTACAGCTGCGGCCCACGCAGCAATGGATTAGATCAATGCAAAAAATAACAGCACACAAAAACAGTTTTTCCAACTTTACTTTCAGCCTCAAAAAATTGCCCTGGGAGTTCTTTTTACTTTTGATTACCGCGCTGGTATTCACCCTGAGTGCCTACGCTTCCCCTTACTTTTTGGACGTGTGGAATTTGTCTGACGCCACCTTCAACTTTGTCGAAAAAGCCATAGTGGCACTACCTCTGGCGATGTTGATCATCTGTCGAGATATCGACCTATCGGTGGCCTCGATCATCGCACTGTCGTCAGTGGCGATGGGCTTTGCCGCGCAATACGGCTTTGCTATCGAGCTGATAGTGCTGATTGGCATTGGGGTCGGCATGCTCTGCGGTTTATTTAACGGTTGGGTAGTGACGCGTTTCGACATCCCCGCGATAGTGGTGACCATCGGCACCATGAGTCTGTTTCGCGGCATGAGTTACATATTACTCGGCGATCAAGTGCTCAAAGATTACCCCGAGGGTTTCGATTATTTCGGTCAGGGTTATGTCTACTGGGTATTCAGCTTTGAATTTATGCTGTTTTTAGTCGCCACCTTATTTTTCTACTTTCTGCTGCACAAAACGAACTTCGGCAGGCGTTGCTACGCCATTGGCAACAATCCCACGGCGGCATTTTATTCGGGGATTAACGTCAAGCGTCACCGGTTAATGCTGTTCGTCATCGTCGGCGCGCTGGCGGGGGTTGCCGCCGTCTTACTCACCTCACGACTGGGCAGCACCAGACCGACCATCGCCCTCGGCTGGGAGCTGAGCATCATCACCATGGTGGTCTTGGGCGGAGTCAATATATTGGGCGGATCCGGCACCATCGCCGGCGTTTTCATCGCCGTGTTTTTAATGGGTATCGTCACCTTTGGTTTAGGGCTACTCAATGTACCGGGCATTGTCATGTCGATCATCATTGGTGGCATGTTAATTTCCGTGATCGCCACCCCGGTACTGATCAGAAAATTTAGTCAGAGGAGTTAACCGTGCGCTACGCAATCGTTATGCAATTAAAGGCAGGGTGCGAGCAACAATACTTGTTGCGCCACCAACAAATCTGGCCCGATTTGACGGCACTGTTGCAACAGTACGGCATCGGCAACTATCAAATATATCTGCACCCGCAGACGCTGCAACTATTTGCCTCCTTTGAAGCGCCGGCCAGCTTTAACGCTGCCGCGCTAAAAACAGAACCGCTGATGATGCAGTGGTGGGACAGTATGGCGCAATATATGCAGGTCAAAGATGACAGCCAAGAGCCGCAAAGTTTCGCGTTGACAGCAATGTTTTACATGGCATAAGCTGCTTTAAGCAAAACTGTGACTATTCAAACCTTTTTAGACAGATACTCGACATGAGCAAAATACCTGCCATCGCCCTATTAGATATAGGCAAAACAAATCTGAAAATTTGCCTATTGGCGTTAGAGGATGGTCGTCAGCTGGCCGTGTTTAAACGGGCCAATCAAGTACTTGACCTCCCCCCCTACCCACAGTTAGATATCGAGGGTATATGGCAGTGGTTTAAGCAGACGATCAAGGCGCAAGCACAGTCTTACAGCATCCAAAAACTGGCCTGTACCACCCATGGTGCCACCGCTGTCTGTATGGGGGGTGAGAGCATCGCCCTGCCAGTGCTAGACTACGAATCCGAGCTGTACTCGAGCACAGAACAAAGCTATAACCAGCTGCGCCCAGCCTATGCCAAGAGCCTCTCGCCAGCACTGGGAGCCGGCTTAAATCTCGGCCGACAACTGCACTGGCAAGCCCGGCAATACCCAGAAGATTTCGCCAAGGTAGAGCATATTTTACTGTACCCCCAGTACTGGGGCTGGCGGATGAGCGGAGTGATGGTCAGCGAAGTAACCTCACTGGGTTGTCACACCGATTTATGGTATCCACAGACCCATGAGTTTTCGTCGCTTGTGGATAACATGGGCTGGAGCAGTTTGTTTCCACCGCTGCTTGAAACCGGTGCTGTACTGGGCCCGGTACTCCCCACTTTAGCCGAGGAACTAGGACTACCACTCGATTGCCAAGTGATCAATGGCATTCACGATTCAAACGCCTCCCTCGTCCCCTATTTAAAAGCCAATAAAGTGCCCTGCACGGTTATTTCAACCGGCACTTGGGTGGTAATTGCCGCCCTCGGCGCCCCCTTAGATACACTACAAGAGCAATGCGACATGCTGGCCAATGTCAACGCCTTTGGCGAGGCCGTACCCTGCATTCGCTTTATGGGCGGACGCGAGTGGCAACATCTCGCCACAGCGACAGCAGCGGTTGAAGCGGATTTACAGACCGTAATGACCCTCGGTGTGCAAGCGCTGCCCACCTTCAGCCAACAAGGGGGGCCCTTTAATGGCCCTTCTCATAAACACCCAGGTAAATTTATCGGCCCAATCGATCAACTCAACGATGCGCAACGCACTGCACTCGCATCGCTTTACTGTGCATTTGTAACGCATTACTGTTTAGACTTAGTGCAGGGAACTGAACGAGGGGATATATATATCGAGGGGAGTTTTGCAGCTAATGCTCTCTATCTAAGTGTATTAGCCCAACTGAATCCTCAACAAGCGTTGTTTGCCAGCGAGGACAGTACCGGAACCACATTGGGAACCGCACTCTCAATCAGCCAATGCAAGTGGTCAATAGCCCTGCCCCAACAGCGTCGATCAGTATTGAATACCCGCTTGGATGTGGGGGAATACTATCGACAATGGCTTCTTCTTGTCGGGCCAACGTAATGGAGCGCTAGCGAGAAATCACTTTCTCCAAGCGGCCCAAGGATCATCATCAAGTGTCTCATTAGAACTTTTAGATGCGCTAGGCTGGTTATAACTACGTGGTGAATCACCGCGATCTGAATTACTTTTATTAAATCCAGAATTTGAACCAAAACTGCGTTTTTGGTAATTGCCTTTACCACCAGAGCGCGAGCTACTGTTAAATTCAGCGGCTTTTTTGGCGCGTTTTTCATTGAGTCTCTGGGCATCTTCCAATGACAGAACAGACGGTTCACCCGCTTCTTGATGATCGGGAATAATACGATCTCTAGGGGGCAGTTTGAACTGTTCAGAGCTAGCTCTTGGGTAGCTTTTGTAATCATACATGTAAAAAGCTTCTACTTTCACCCGTGCCCATTCGGTCTTTTTCAAAAATTTAACGCTAGAGTCAATGCTGGCATTGGTTTTAAAGCAGTTGATATTTAGATAGGCAAACAAGATATCAAATCCGTATTGCTCCACTAAGTCACTGACCAGTTTTTTTAGACCCACGCCATTTAAAGGGTTATTTTTGTACTTGATCTCGTCACTCATGGTTTTACGCTACTATCCAAATTAAGAAAAGACTATTATAGCTGACTCCAAAGTCAATTAGCAGGTAATTGTTGGCGAGGGTTAGAAATTCATGCTGAAGGATCCTCTGCGTGGTTATTTAAGGCATTTGGAAGCTGCAATTGTATAAATTAAAAACATACTGAAAGCCCCTGGTTGTCGTCTTGAACCCACTGGTATCAGGTAAAATGATGATCAAAGTCTCTCTGACTAGGCTTTAGGGTAGCGTGATCGGTTGAGGTTACGGTGACAGTAACTGGCACCGACTTTACCTCACAGATTGATTATGTTGACAGATAATTGTGCTAATTAATCAAGCTTTCGTGACTCGCTACGGTCGTAAACTAGATTCGGGCTCTATACCTACACGTGCCAGACAATGTGCCGGTCAATCAGTTTTGGGCATTGACTGCCGATGATGCTCAAACAGCGGTATTTTTTAAAAAATAGAGTGTCCCGATATTAGTTCACTGGATAGAAACCAAGGGTAAGCATTATTCGATGTTTCTATTTCGTTTTTTATGGACCCAAACCAGCAGTACTGGATGGCTCTTGGGCGATGGATGGTTTTGTGAAAGTCTTAGAAAACAGCACTATAACCTAAAAAATAAGGATAAAGATGATGTGCAATAAACTCAGTTTAGCGACCATGGCTTTGCTCGTCGCGATTATGAGCTTAACGGCTTGCTCAACCATCCCTGGTGAAACCAAAACAGAACAAATACTAACCATCGATGAATTGCTCAAAAACACCCTAGCAGATCTTTATCAGCAAAATCCAGAGGCGAAGGCACAAATAAAGAATGCGGTTGGATATGCAATTATGAATAACAAAATCACTAAGATACCTTTAGTAGGCGCCGGTGCTGGCTATGGTGTCGCTATTAACAATAGTAGCCAACAGCGACAATATATCCAGATGGTTCGCTTTGATGTCGGTGGGGGCTGGGGCTTAAGAAGCGTGCGACCCGTCGTTATTTTTACTGATGAAAAAGTATTCAATGATTTCATCGATGGCATCTGGTCGGTCAATGCCGGTGCAGAAGCGGCTGCAAAAATTGGTGATATCGGTGCTTCAGCGGCAGCTGACACAGGGACTGTGGGCAATGATAAAGGCTATATCATCCATATGATTATAGACTCAGGGGTTTCAGCAGCAACAATTACTGCAGGTATCATAAGAGTGAGACCTATCAGTTTGAAGCAGTAATGATTACATTGCTGTCAGTGGATCTCGATGGCTGCTTTTTGTCGTGACAATAACCGAACAGAAGGTAGAAGTTAGGTTGTATCAAACCTAGTCTAGTCACTGATTGTTTTGCGCAGCTCTCAAAATTAACCAAAGATCACGATAGCGGACGCCAAAGTCAATGAGCGGATAATTGTTGGTTAGGGTTAGAAATTGGTGCTAAACACCACCCAAGGCCAACCATAGCAACTGCTATTGTTGAATCCTATCATTAAAATTTTACTGAAAAACGCCGCACTGTTTTGCTGAGCCGTACTGTTGTGGCGTAAAAGTACTAATAAGTACCTATCCGCTATAATTTACGGTTATTTTCTCTAAATAATGAAAACTTAATGACTGGCGCTAGTCATAATCAAGATTAGGGCTAAGTTCAACATGTCCCTATTATCAGAACCAAACTTACTACGCAGTTGTTGTAGGTTGGCTTTTTATTCAATAATTGAGAGAAAAATTCATGGCCACAGAGATAGAGAGAAAGTTTCTGATAGATCTTACAAAAATCGGCCCACTTGAAGGTGGAACTTATATCAAACAAGGTTATATTGCCACCGCGGATAAAACCGTGGTACGCGCTAGGCTAGCGGGAAACAAAGCCTACCTGACATTAAAAGGGGAGAATAAAGGTATCACTCGTGCGGAATTTGAATATGAAATTCCAGTCGCTGATGCTCGGCAAATAATGACTGAGTTATGCCATGGACCCATGGTCGAAAAAACCAGATATTTGATAGTTTTTTCTGGGCACACTTGGGAAGTGGATATTTTCCACGGTGATAATGACGGACTGGTGGTAGCAGAAATTGAGCTTGAAAATGAAGATGAATCATTTGAATTGCCAGCTTGGGTCACGACAGAAGTCAGTGGCGATGCTAAATATTACAATGCAAGCCTGTTAGACAACCCCTTTAAGCGCTGGGAAAAGCTCTAAGTGCAGGCTCTGGAGATCTCGACCACAACAGTTTTCACCAACACCAAACTCATTAACCGGCAAAGCCAGTTTGATCAAAACCATAGAAGTATGGCCTCTCAACAGTGATTGCGAAGCCATCTCTACTCTGAACAGTGTGTTAATCAAGCTTTTATTTAGCGCTTTCCGCCATTTGAAATGAACCAATAGTGGAAGACAGTTTGCTAGATAGCTTGGCAAGAGAGTCACTGCTAGCGGCGATCTCCTCCGAACCTTGGGCTGTCTGTTCTACTTTATTTTGAATATCAAATATATTTTTATTGATCTCGGTTACCGTACGGCTCTGTTGGTCGCTGGCGGTTGCAATGAGTGTATTCATATTGCTAATAGCATCAATTGACGCTCGAATTTCTGCTAGGTAGGCAACTGCCGAAATGGAGTCTTCTACACAGCTGAGGACTTTCTCTTGGGAGCGACTCATCACTTGGACTGCTACCGATGAGCTTTCTTGTAATGAACCAATCATTACCTGAATTTCTTGGGTCGCGGCCTGTGTGCGCTGCGCTAAGATTCTCACCTCATCTGCAACCACAGAAAATCCGCGCCCTTGCTCTCCTGCCCGTGCCGCTTCAATGGCCGCATTAAGGGCCAGTAAATTTGTTTGCTCGGCAATACCGCGAATAACATCTAGAACTTTAGTAATAGTATCACTACTCGCTCCCACATCTTGGATCACACTAGAAGCGGTACGAATCTCTTCAGTGAGTTGATTAATATTTTCTATGGCTTCGCTCCCCTGCTTCTGGCCCTTAATCGCAAGGCTATCTGAGTGAAGTGCAGCGGTGGCCGCCAGGTTCGCATTTTTGGCAATATCTTGTACCGTCAATACCATTTCCTCAGTCGCTGCTGAAACCTGAATAATCGCTGACTGCTGATTGCCAATGGCTCTATCTGTTTGTTCAGCAGTACCATTTAACTGTATAGAGGCATCGGTAATCGACTCGACCGAAGTTCCCACTTCCCTTACCAAGTTCTGAATATTGGAGACAAATTTATTGAAGGAAGTAGCCAACATAGAGAGTTCATTGTTCCCCTCCACGGTAATTCGCTTATTCAAGTCTGCCTCCCCTTCACTAATCCCTTCCATTGAACTGACGATTCGCATCAAAGGGTTAAATATATCTCTTATCGATATGAGCAGAATTGAAACAATTAACAGCCCAACCATTAATTGGAAAATAAACGACAGATTAAGCCAAAAATAAACCCGCTTAGTGATCACTACCAAATTATTAGCTGTGCGTGCCTCTAACTCGACAAAAAACTCATTCACTGGGCTCATTATCTTATCTATTTCAAGGTGATAATTCTGATCAAAGAGGATACGCAAAGCGAACGCTTGATTGGATTCTCCCGATGCTGGTTGATAGGGCCCAGCAATAAGTTTAGCCTCCCGTATGGTCTCCATTGCCTGTGTTTCTGTGGCTATTAAGTCATTGGATAGTTTTCCTGCCTGAGCCAGCAGCGAAAATTCACTGTCTGAAAAATTCAGCTCTGCCATTATCTCACTTTGCTTTATGATCTTTCCAGGTGCGAGTTGATCATTCACGGATTCTGGTCTGGCTACCTTGCCACTCCGCCAATTGACAATATGCCAATAGTCATCCAGGTATTTCTGGTTGCCGGTTGCAACATAGGTTCGCGACAGCTTGGTTAAATCTGCAGATGACTTACTGAATTCTTTGGCAACAATAAAAGACAAATGACGATTTTTACTAATTTCTAGCTGCTCAGCATTAAGTTCTGCTGAGTAGTTACTGGTTAATGTGGCGATCAACGTCATGATCAAAGTAACGGAAAACATGATAATTAATTTAAACTTTATAGTCATAATATCATTCTCTTTTTAGCGGGTTGATTAACCTCCAAAACAGCATGAAAATATAATTTTTAAATTTGGAATAGTTTTTTGGATACGCCACTGGAGTACAACCGTGCAATTCAAACTACGACATATAATATTTAAAGCGAACAACCTAAATGGGCGCATTTATTTTGAGGTTGCTTTAAAAAACAATCAGCGTGTAAGTCAATCTAGTTTAATACTGCAAACACGCCCCTCTATACTCGATAAATAGGAGAAACTCTTAGATAAAATATGGTCTTAGCGACGCTAAAGTCCAAAGATATAGGCTTAACCTTTTTAGAAGAAAAAGTAGCAGGACGCAATTAATACTTCGCCATCCTAAATAACTATTATTAAAGTTTAAGAGGGATAGCATAAGCAATTTCAGAACTAGCCGACGTCGGGTGATATTTCGCTCCGTAGCTCTCCAGATCAGGTCCACCGGTATGAATTCTGTCGGAGTTAAGCAGCCAACTTGAATAGATATAGTTCACTGTATTATTGATATTTTGAGCTTCGCCCCTATGCACAAAACTCGCATACTGGGTTGCTTTTATTTCAATACTCGCCATACCTGCTGGGATACTTTCATGGTTTGTGACTTCAACCGCCGCATAATATTCTAATCGGTCTGTATCATTTTTTATTTGCTGAACCACGCCATAGAAATTTCCGGCTATTGCATGCATGATTTCATGGGCCCTGCTTTGAAAATCAGCCCAGAGTTTGGGCAGTGTTTCACTAATATTATTTTTCTCTGAGTCTACACTGTAAAATTGGGTTTTTAAGCCCACTAATATCATTGGCTTGCAGGTAATTATCGCTGGCTTTAAAGACAAATTCTGATTGATGTGTCGCAGGTATTGGGTATTAAACTCTAGCTTGCGTAAAAACAGACTCTTATCACCTAGTTTTCGGTATTCACTCGGTGGTATTTGAAAGCTAGCTTTAAATGCGCGGGTAAAGCTCTCTTGGTTTTGATAGCCGCTGGTTAAGGCAATATCAATAATTTTTAGTTCGCTATGTAATAATTTATCTAAAGAATTAGCTAGCCGACGAGATCGAATGTAGGTTTTTAACGTCTCATTGGTCAGTGCTTTGAATATTCGCTGGAAATGCCACTGACTCAACCCTGCTTCAACCGCAACCTGTGAGAGGGATATATCAAAGTCCAAATTAGCTTCAATGTACTCGATACCTTTTTGGACTCTATTCAGGTAATGCAATTTTTTATTCCTTAATCGGTATTACTGCCCGGGTAATGGGTAAAAACCGGTCATTCTTGTCAACTTACCGGCTTTATTATATTGGCCATAACTGACACCTTCACCAATGATAGTATCATCGCCGCTTTTCATCTTCCATTTGGCAATACTCTGTCCGTTATGGGCCAAAAAATAGTAAGTATCAAAATAGCCACCAGGTATTTGTTGATGGAAACTTACCATATAATCCAGTAGCTCGTCCCAGTTTTTTGTAATGGTTAAAGGGTCGCTATACTCGCAGTGCTGGTCCAAGCTTTTTTCAAATAAATTACGTTTTTCTGCTGCAGTTTTAGCCTTCCATGATGATGTGTAAATTTCCCATGTTTGCTCGAAGTGATGCTCTAGTATGTTGCTCATAATATTGACCTCTGGAATAGAGAGTTCATATTACTTTGCCGAGTTTTAGACTTTTGACATTTTGTGCTTATATTATTCGGCAGGCTTGAAGCTACATTTGGCAATGCTTGTGTGAGTATTTTGCTAAATCGTTTATCGTCACCACTGGTGATCGAGTTCAGTCAAAAACCGATCATTGCTGCAGGTTTAAAAGAAAAATCGCCGCATGGAGAGTGACAGACGGTGATTTTTTTAGCTGGCGCATCTCTTGGTGATGCTAGTGGGGGTAGATAAACCTACCAGATTTAAGACTTCAAATTTGTCCTAACTAATAGGTACACAGCTGTCCCATCAACTTAATATCGATAATTTTCTAATCTATTAGTGAAGCTGTGCCCTGTTTCGGTTTGCTGCTTTCCTCCGCTACTGCGCAAACACAAGTCTGTAGATGCTACTAGGATACTCTATGGTTTTTTAGCGTCAGTGTCAGGCTCATCCATATCATTTATCTCACGCGGTGCCTCGTCTAAACGACTCATCCACTCTCCCTCTGCAGATTCATCACCCTCACTGATACTATCGACAAACAAGGACGCGGATTCAGGCACCACATCAACCACCGCCACTGCCACATCCATCACGTTGTCAGGTGCCGCTTCAGAAAGGCGCTGTACCAAATCAATCGCGGTATCGGTATTGATCGCAGCTTGATGGGCTCGCTCAAATTTATTGCCCCGGTTATCCGCCTCGCTCGGCTGGCTTAAATTATTCATCACTTCACTGGCGATCACGCCGGCACTTTCAGGGACAGCTTCGACGACTGCCACTGCGACATCTAGACAGTTATCCGGTGCAGCCTCGGTTAATTTTTGCATTAAATCAATCGCCGCATCTGTCTGCATGGCACGTTGATGCAGGGCATCAAGTTCAGTGAGATTGCTCGCTAGAGATGAGGGTGCTGCCAATTCAGTACTTTCAATATCCTCGACGATCAGCCCAGCTACCTCCGCTGCCACCAGCGCCGCGGAGTCAGGCATCGCCTCGACCACGGCAACGGCCACATCCACTGCATTATCAGGAGCCGCTTCACTGAGACGCTGCACCAAATCAACCGCCGCCTCGTGATCGAGCGCCTCTTGTTGCGCAGATGCCACACTATCAAGTTGTACAGCTAACTGTCCGTCTACTACAGCA
>JABSRA010000053.1 GCA_013215445.1 Oceanospirillaceae bacterium | reverse complement strand
TAATATTATAACATTTTCATATTTTAATATTTTAATATTTTAATATTTTAATATTTTAATATTTTAATATTTTAATATTTTAATATTTTAATATTTTAATATTTTAATATTTTAATATTTTAATATTTTAATATTTTAATATTTTAATATTTTAATATTTTAATATTTTAATAACTGCTCAGCACATAAGGCACTATAAATAGCTCATCCAAATGAGTCATTACTCCCTAGATTTAGTACGAGATACACATTAATAAAGTGGCCGTTAATAGCCTCAGGATTTTACGGCGTAAAAGGTCTGGAGCTGACACAAAGCGGACTTTTTAATAAACCTAAAAAAGGCATTATGAAAACTAAATTTGCATTTATAGAACTAGGGATTAACCCCAACCATAATGCTAAAAAATTATTTTTTGGGGAAAGTATATTTGCTGAATTATTTAATATTTACAGGGATAGTCAAAGAAAATCGATCCTAGACTTTGTTAAACTAAAGCCCTAAGACCGATTTATCAGTTACCAAGGCATTGCGATAATATGGGGTTAATTATGTTCTGCGTCATTCATAATTTGGCTATTCGCGCCGCCTATTGACCATCAACCCACTAATCCTTATCTGCGTTCTCATTAGCATTAGGGTTTTGACCGTGAGCGTTTGCAGCCCCGGTACCATTTCCGCCACCGCCTTTATTGGGATTGCCACCGTGCGCGCTGGTATTATCAGCGTTATTATGTCCTTTATCAGCGCTGTCCCCACCGGGGTTACCAGCCATGGCACCAGCACTTAGGCCAATAGCGAGTACTGTTGCTGACAATAATGCGAAGATTTTTTTCATAATATTTCTCCATGCTCTCTTTCGTTTATCACTGCACGATGAGAGCTGTCGTGTAGTAAATAAAGTAAATTAATTGACTGTAACGGTTTGTGTTTGCTGTTTTACCGAAGAGAGTCAGAGCAGTTGTTGGAACTGTTATTAAGGTGATTGCATTACCTTGGAAAGTATAAGAACACAAACAAGCTGTCCAATAACTGAATATAATCATAATGTGTCTCAATTTTAGACGCATTATTCCACCAACTACTAGATTACCAGATATAGACTGATACTAAAAAACCAACAAAATTAATGTTATATCTCTCAACAAAAAACATGAGATAGGAATTTAGCCTATATTAGTTAAATACGTTCGTTGTGAGATAAAACTTGATCGATTTTCCAGCATCACATGTCCGCTATAGGTTGTTAACAGCCCTATGCTTCCCCATATACAGAACCTCTATCACGGATCTACTTAAGTTGAAGATAACTTTTCATTAATGAATTTGATAGCGAACTCCTGGTTAGAATCAGCTAACAAAAAAGGCGAACCATTGCTGATTCGCCTTTTTGTCATTTACTTGAGCAGTTAACCAACTCCATTAAAGACCCTCAATTCAACTGTCATACTCTAATTAAGTATGTGACTAGCCATTCAAAAAAAAAGGGGGTGCAGCTACACCCTGCTTTAATAAAGCTTGTGACTGAGTGGCCTTTTTCAATGAATTATGACTCTAAAGATTCAAAGGAGTTTGTGACTAACTTACATATTGGTAATCTTTATTCCTTGTAACCTATCTTATCGCGCTTGCATTACCGTATACCAGAACAATAAATCGTACCTAACACTGAAGGAAATTGATCACTAAATCATGTAGTGGCGTAACTATATATTTACAAATCGAGAGAGCTGTAGTTTTATCTTTTTCCCACAAATTATCATGATGTTAGCAAAATTAAACAGATGTTTTAATTGACCAATAAAAATTTGTAATAAAATTGATCTAGATCAGTCTTTATGTGATTTAATACTCTCCACAAAAATTCATACACAATTCATACACAATTCATTACGACTTTGTAATCTCCAGGATATGATCTCGTTTTAAGGACTTTCAACACAAGCCGTATGGAAATAGGAAAGATATTATGACTAGTCATGGAACAGAAGTGCTTTTTAGCCAATCAGAACAACTCGTATCTATTACTGATACTCGAGGAGTTATTACCTATGTTAATAATGACTTTTCCCGTGTTTCAGGATATTCCTCAGAAGAACTAGTTGGCCAACATCACAATATTGTTCGACACTCAGATATGCCCTCCGCGGCTTTTGCCGACTTATGGCTGAAACTTAAAAAGAACCAGCCATGGCGTGGTATGGTAAAAAACCGTTGTAAAAATGGTGATTATTATTGGGTGGATGCCTATGTTACCCCACTGACTGAAAACGGTGTGGTAACAGGCTATCAGTCAGTGCGAGTATGTCCAAGTGCAGAGCAAAAGCGTGATGCTGCCGCGCTATATCAACGATTGAATAACGGGAAAAAGATCCTAGATTTTGCGGCTAATCGACCTTTAAAACATAGTCTTTTTAGTGTTTTATTGTTATCCATCTGCGTCTTACAGTTCTATCTGACCCAAAGTCTCTTGGCTCTATTAGTCCCCTTTTTACTGTTAGCTACAATGTTGATCATTTATAGAGAAGAGCTTTTTAATATACCCAGTTATATTTTAAAAATAAAAAACGATATTGATAGTCCATCAAGGTATCTCTTTTCCGGAAAAGGCCTTGTTGGTATTGCCGATTATCGTAATGAAATGGCTATAGCAAGATTACGCACAGTATTGGGTCGAGGTAGTGATTATGGAAATAACTTGGTTGATATATCAAACATCCTTGGGGCTGATGCTAATAAATCCTTAGACGGCCTTACTCAGCAAAACGAACATCTGGGACAGTTAACTATTGCTATGAATGACTTCAGTGCTTCAATTGTAGAAATCAGCCATAGTACTGTTAAATCAAACGACCACGTAAATGAAGTTAATGATGTATGCAAAGGTGCGATAGATAACATTAATAAAATGGAAGTGACTATTTCTTCATTAGCACAAGAAGTAGAGAGTGCCGCCAATTCAGCTTCGGAACTAATCACCGATGCGAACGAAATCTCAAGTATTATGCAGGAGATTAGTGGAATTGCTGATCAAACCAATTTACTGGCTCTAAATGCTGCAATCGAAGCTGCCAGGGCTGGGGAACAAGGACGGGGCTTTGCTGTAGTAGCAGATGAGGTTCGAACCTTAGCGGGCAGAACCCAGCGAGCGACTGAAAATATACAAGACTCTGTTACCGCACTGCAACAGACACTATCTTCTTGGGAAAATATGATGCGAAACAACCAAGACCAGGCAAAACAATGTAGTGAGCAAAGCATTTTGGCTGGCGAATCTATGGCTGAAGTTATCAATATGATGGGAAAAGTTGCCGATATATCTATGCAAGTTGCCGCTGCCACAGAAGAACAGAGCCTTGTCTCTGATCAAATTAGTATGAGCATCCAGACAATCGATGATATATCCAAAGCAAATACTCAATTAGCAAAAAAGTTAGAAATGAATGGTAATGCGGTACAGGTAAGTGCAAATCAAATAAATGACCTGAATAATACTTTTCAATAGATCATTTATTAGAGCCTCCACCAGTATCACAAGGAGCATAGATGCATAGATGCATAGATGCATAATACCAGCTTATTTACAGCGCTTGATAACCATAATAATTTGATATTTAAAGTACTGTCAGACATATACCATAAGTTAAACCCAGCGCATTGTTTTATCGCCAAGGTTGAACCACTAAAAGCTGAGATCACAACCTTGTTTATCTAAAGCAAGGTCGGTATACAGAAAATTTTAGTTATCAACTAGCTGATGTATGCCCAGGTCGTCTAACATTATGCCAAACATATATCTCATATTTAAGAGGGCCAGGAGTTATCTACTGCTAATATGTATTTCGTATTGGCCTATAATGACACTAAGCTCTAAACAACTCTAGTTTGCTCTGTTTTTTTTAGTTGCTAAAATAAAAAAGCACACGCTTCTATTCAATAGCGTGTGCTTTTACATCAATCGAAAGTGGCCGCTTCAGGCCGTGAACTGCCTCCATTCCCCATTTACCGCACCTTTATCACGAACCTACTGAAGCAAAGAAGACGTCCTCAATTAATGAACTTGGTAAAGGTCTCTCTGGTTAAAACAGCTAACAAAAAAGGCGAACCATTTCTGATTCGCCTCTCTTGCTTTTTGAGTCACAAACTTAATTGCACTCACAAACTACCAAAATTTAGTCACACACTTAATTAAAGTATGACATCAACATCCTAGTCTCTGTAACTATCAATACTCGGGCAACTACAGATAAAGTTTCTATCGCCAAACACGTTATCCACCCGATTCACCGACGGCCAAAACTTAGCACGCTTGCTAGCAGCGGTTGGGAACAATGCCTCTTCACGGGTATAGGGGTGATCCCAGTCTGAAATCACATCGTGCTGGGTGTGGGGTGCATTCACTAATGGGTTGTTATCTAATGGCCACTCACCGGATTCTACCTTGGCGATCTCGGCGCGGATTTTCACCATCGCCTCCACTAAACGATCGATCTCCACTTGAGATTCAGACTCTGTTGGTTCAATCATCAACGTGCCGGCCACGGGGAACGACATGGTCGGTGCGTGCAGACCATAATCCATCAAGCGCTTGGCGATATCCTCTTCTGAGATACCCGAAGCCTCTTTGAGCGGGCGGATGTCAACGATACACTCGTGGGCAACTCTGTTATTGCGACCGCGATACAAGATGGGGTAGTGCTCAGCGAGCTTCTCCATCATGTAGTTGGCACCCAAGATTGCATTTTGCGTTGAGTGCTTGAGACCGTCTTTACCGAGGGTGCGGATATACATCCAAGTAATAGGTAGGATACTGGCCGAGCCAAACGGCGCGGCTGCAACTGCACCATTAGTAGGGCTAACTTCACCGCCCTGCATCACTTTGTGTCCTGGTAAGTACGGTGCCAAATGGCTTTTAACCCCGATAGGGCCAACACCTGGGCCGCCACCACCGTGTGGGATAGCAAAAGTTTTGTGTAAGTTGAGGTGCGATACATCTGAGCCAATTAAGCCCGGCTTTGAAATGCCCACTTGGGCGTTCATGTTCGCGCCATCCATGTAAACTTGACCGCCACACTGATGAATTACTTCACAGATCTCGACGATTTCCTCTTCGTAGATACCGTGGGTAGATGGGTAGGTAATCATGATGCAAGAGAGGTTATCGGCGTGTTCATGAGCTTTCGCCTTTAGATCTGCTACATCGACGTTACCTTTGTCGTCACACTCGACGATCACTACTTTGAGGTTCATCATCGCCGCCGATGCCGGGTTGGTACCATGCGCTGATGAGGGGATCAAACAGATGTTGCGGTGACCTTGATCGTTAGCTTCCTGATACTTGCGAATTGCCAACAGGCCTGCGTACTCGCCCTGCGCACCTGAGTTAGGCTGTAGCGAGATATTGTCATAACCGGTAATTTCAACCAGCATCGCCTCAAGCTGAGCGTGCATCTTTTGATAACCCAAAGTTTGATCCAGCGGTGCAAATGGATGGATATTGCCAAACTCGTTCCAAGTGACGGGGATCATCTGCGAAGTGGCGTTGAGCTTCATGGTACAAGAGCCCAGCGGAATCATGCCGTGCGCCAGTGAATAATCTTTGTTTTCTAAACGCTTTAAGTAACGCAGCATTTCAGTTTCTGACTGGTAGCTGTTAAAGGTTGGGTGGGTCAAAATCGCATCGCTACGAAGCATCTCAGCGCTGATACCGGTGGCTGCACCAGCGACGATTTGTGCATCTAAACTGGCCACATCTAGGCCGTGCCCTGCACCGAGAATGATATCAAAGAGCTGGGCGACATCGCCAGCTTGAGTCGTTTCATCTAGAGATATACCTAACTTGCCAGCAGCGGACTGACGTAAGTTGCAACCCACATCTAAAGCGCGCTGATATACACTGTCATCGGCGCTAAACGTTAGCGTATCGAAGTAGCTGTCATTGACGCTAACACCCTTCTCTCGCAGGCCATTGGCTAAAATGGCAGTCAGTCGATGGGTGCGTTCGGCAATGCGTTTCAGACCTGCTGGTCCGTGAAACACTGCATAGAAACTGGCCATGTTAGCCAGTAGTGCCTGTGCGGTACAGATGTTTGAGGTGGCTTTCTCACGTCTGATGTGTTGCTCGCGAGTCTGCATCGCCATGCGCAAGGCACTGTTACCGGCGCTGTCGATAGAGACACCGATGATACGACCTGGTACTTGGCGCTTGAGTTTATCACTGGCGGCAAAAAACGCCGCGTGTGGGCCACCAAAGCCCATTGGCACGCCAAAGCGCTGCGAGGTGCCTAGCACCACATCGGCCCCCATCTCACCGGGTGACTTAAGCAGTACCAAAGCGAGTAGATCAGAGGCGACCGCAACCATGGCTTTTTGTGCTTTCGCGGCACTGATATGGCTAGCTAAATCGGTGACTCTACCGTCGCTGGCTGGGTATTGTAACTGCACCCCAAAGACATCGTAGTCACCCAGTTTATCGGGGCTATCGATGACCAGTTCATAACCAAAATACTCGGCGCGGGTTTTAATCACGTCGATGGTCTGCGGGTGTACGTCAGTTGATACAAAATAGGTATTGGATTTTTTACGGTTGGCCCGCTTGCACAAGGTCATCGCCTCAGCGGCCGCAGTCGCCTCATCTAATAGCGATGCATTGGCTAAGCCCATGCCGGTAATATCCATCACCATCTGCTGGTAATTGAGTAATGCTTCGAGTCGTCCCTGGGCAATTTCTGGCTGGTAGGGGGTGTAAGCTGTATACCAGCCTGGATTTTCCAGCACGTTGCGCAAAATGACATAGGGTACTTTCGTATTGTAATAACCCATGCCAATATAAGATTTATTGACTTTATTAAGCTTGGCCAGCTGCTGTAACTCTAGCAGTGCTTCAGACTCGCTAATGCCTTTATCCATGTCCAGCGCATCGTCTAGGCGAATACTGTCGGGGACCGTATTATTAATTAGCTGGTCGAGGGAGTTCGCTCCCAAATCATGCAGCATTGCAGCCTGTTGCGCTGCAGATGAGCCGACGTGACGGGCTGTAAACTCTGCTGAATTTTGTAATTCAGCTAGAGAGGCAATAGTATCTGTCATTTTTAGTAACCTTTAGGTGTAGTCAATCGTTAACAACTGCACACAAGGCAACGGCTAAAGACCAATAAATCTTGTACATTCAAATAACAGCAACACTGACTTTAACTATTAATGTTAGCGGTTATTTGAAAAAATTTTACGAATTAAACCCTAAGCTTCATCTGCAACTTTGGTTTCGTACGCAGTCGCATCCATCAATTTATTGAGTTCTGACGGATCAGATAATTTTACTTTGGCAATCCAGGCGCCTGCAAAGGCATCTTCGTTAATCAGCTCTGGCGCATCGTCAAGGGCTTCGTTAACTTCAATCACTTCGCCACTAACCGGTGCATAAATATCTGAAGCGGCTTTGACAGACTCAACTAATGAAAACTCGGTACCGGCTTCAATGTGCGCGCCTACTTCGGGTAATTCAACGAATACCACATCACCCAACAACTCTTGGGCGTGATCGGTGATACCGATAGTCACAGTGCCATCACCATTTTCCAGTACCCACTCGTGTGATGCTGCGTATTTACGGTCTGTTGGTAAGTTACTCATGTTTTGCCTCGTCTGTTTCTTATTTAGTGAATAAGGGAATTTTTCCCTTATAGTAAATTTTTTTGAAATTATACCGAATTAGGGAAGCAGCAAACAAGCCTAAATACTCTCAAAGAGTCGAACTTATTTGCATGCCCCTAACAATATCGTCATGAATACTATTTATTCAATGATTAACGGTACAGTGGAAAACGCTCACACAGCGCTCTCACTTGTCCTGCCACCTTTTCTTCGACTGCTTGATTATTTTTTGGATCGGCCGCTAATCCATCTAACACATCACCGATCAAATTGGCAATTAGCTCAAACTCTGCATTGCCAAAGCCACGAGTAGTACCCGCTGGCGTGCCCAATCTGATGCCCGAGGTTACCATCGGCTTTTCAGGATCAAAGGGAATGCCATTTTTGTTACAGGTAAGGCCCGCGCGCTCTAAAGCTTGCTCTGCCACATTGCCGGTTAAACCTTTAGGGCGTAAATCGACCAACATTAAATGGGTATCTGTCCCGCCGGAGACAATATCGACACCTCTGGAGATGAGGGTTTTTGCCAGCACTTTTGCATTGCTGACGACCGTCGCAATGTAGTCGTTAAATTCAGGCTGTAACGCCTCACCAAAAGCCACGGCTTTAGCGGCGATCACGTGCATTAACGGTCCGCCCTGTAAGCCTGGAAATACCGCTGAGTTAATTTTTTTACCGATATCTAAATCATTGGAGAGCACCATACCACCGCGCGGTCCACGTAAGGTTTTATGGGTGGTGGTGGTCACTATGTGAGCGTGGGGCAACGGTGATGGATGTAAGCCAGTGGCGATTAGACCCGCGATGTGCGCCATATCGACCATCAAATAAGCGCCAACTTTATCGGCGATCGCTCTAAAGCGAGCGAAATCTATCTCTCTGGGAATGGCTGAACCACCGGCGATGATCATTTTTGGTTTGCATTCAATGGCGATCGCTTCAACCGCAGCGTAATCAATGCGCTGGGTCTTGGCATCTACTCCATACTGCACCGCATTAAACCATTTTCCCGATTGTGCCGGGCGGGCACCATGGGTTAAATGCCCACCAGCATCTAAAGACATGCCCAAAATTGTATCACCGGGCTTTAACAGCGCCAGAAAAACCGCGCCATTGGCCTGTGCACCCGAGTGAGGTTGCACATTGACGAAAGCGGCATTGAACAATTTTTTAGCGCGCTCAATCGCCAGTATTTCTACTTCATCCACATATTCACAGCCACCATAGTAGCGACGACCGGGATAACCCTCTGCGTATTTATTGGTCAGCACTGTCCCCTGTGCCTGCATCACAGCCTTAGAGACGATATTCTCAGAGGCGATCAATTCAATCTGTTGCTCTTGGCGATTAAATTCGCGATTAACTGCCGCATCGATGGCCGTATCAACGCTGGCTAAATCAGCGCTAAAAAAATGTTCTAAATTACTCATCTGCTGTTCCTATTACTTTTATTTAACTGTTACCCCGACTATTGCCTGCAATATCCGGGTTACATCATCCTGCAGTAGCATTCAGCTGCAAGTAGCATTATTTTTTGTCCTAATTAACAGGCAACTGCATTCACCGCCAAACCACCGGTGGATGTCTCTTTGTATTTATCTTGCATGTCCATACCCGTTTGGCGCATGGTCTCTATCACCGAATCTAGGGAGACGTGGTGTTCACCATCGCCTCGTATCGCCAGTCGTGCCGCGTTGATCGCCTTCATCGAGCCCATGGTATTGCGCTCGATACAGGGCACTTGCACTAAACCTGCTATAGGATCGCAAGTGAGCCCTAAATTGTGCTCCATGCCAATTTCGGCGGCATTTTCTACTTGGTAAATACTGCCACCCATCACTGCACACAACGCACCTGCCGCCATGGAACAGGCAACGCCGATCTCTCCCTGACAGCCCACTTCTGCGGCGGATATAGACGCATTCTTTTTATAGAGCATGCCGATCGCCGCGGCGGTGGCTATAAATGTAACGATGCCATCATCGTTAGAGTTTGGAATAAATTTCACGTAATAAGCCAATACGGCGGGGATCACACCCGCAGCACCATTGGTCGGGGCTGTTACCACTCGTCCACCGGCGGCGTTTTCTTCATTGACTGCCATCGCATACAAATTAACCCAATCCATTAAGGTCAGTGGGTCTTGCAATGCTTTCTCAGGGTGATTAACCAGCTCTTCTCTAAGTTTATGGGCACGCCGACGCAGTTTTAACACACCGGGTAATACCCCAGTCTGAGCACACCCTCTATCGATGCAATCACTCATTACCTTCCATAGATGAAGCACCCGCTGACGCACCTCTTCTGCATTGGGCCTAACTGCCTCATTCGCCAACACTAGCTCGGCAATACTAATACCGGCACTCTCTGCAGTACTGACTAATTCTTTAGCGGTATTAAAAGGGTAAGGCTCTACAAATCCAAGCACTTCAGTTTCACCGCTACGGCCAATTTCGTCCTGACTCAAGACAAAACCACCACCCACCGAGAAGTAAACATCATTTAAAAGAATGATACCGGCGCTGTCATAGGCGGTTAAGCGCATTCCATTGGGATGCTCTGGCAACGACTGGCCGAAATTCATCACCAGATCTGTCTCAGGGTCAAACTTAACGTATTTTTTTCCGTCCAACTTGAGTTGCTTATCACGGCTAATCTGCTCGATATAGCTCTCGACTTTATTGGGATCAACCCTATCGACTTTTTCTCCCAATAAACCCAGCATCACTGCAATATCGGTCGAGTGGCCTTTACCGGTCATCGCCAGCGAGCCATAGAGATTCGCTTTCACTCTGGCCACTCGATCAAAATATTGATTATTTTTTAAATTGTCCAGAAATCGATTAGCCGCAATCATCGGCCCGACGGTATGCGAGCTGGATGGGCCAATGCCAATTTTAAATAGATCAAAGATACTTAACGACATAATTCAAACCTTCTACTTAATACTTACTTATAATTATTATACGCTGCGCCTAATTTAATGCTCATCCAGATTCGAGGTCTATACAATAGACAGCTGTTGCTGGATGAACACTAACTACTGAACTACTCGCCAAGCTAATAGGCAGAGATTAGCAATAGAGGTCACAAAATTCAACCAAAAGTTTCCTATAGGAAACATGATGAACTTATTTTATGCTCAACCACCCGTTAACAAGCTGCAATTAGCCCTCTATAGCCAGCATTAGAATACGCGCCACACGTGCCGAAAACACTGCAACTAATACAATTTAACACTAATCACAGAGGCGCAGTATCGAGAACACGACACAGGGAGATATCTAAGGGACAATAATTTCCAATAGGAAATTTTTTACATTTTTAAATGAATACTGTTAACATAGCCACCTATTACTAGGGCAAGCTGTTAAATTAGCCCAACCTATCAACAATACCCTGCCTATATTAAGGGCAAATTACGCCTCAGTGGAGAGACCTTTTATGTCTGATAATCTTTTACGCACCCCGCTATACGATTTGCATCTTGAGTTAGGGGGGAAGATGGTGCCTTTTGCCGGTTTCGAAATGCCAGTGCAATATCCTTTAGGGGTTAAAAAAGAGCACCTGCACACTCGGGACAGCGCTGGGCTGTTTGATGTATCACACATGGGGCAAGTTAAATTAGTCGGTAAAAATGCCGCGAAAGCACTGGAGTCTCTAGTGCCTGTCGACATCATAGATTTACCCCTTGGCAAGCAGAGATACGCCTTTTTCACCAACGAAAAAGGCGGAATTATGGATGATCTAATGGTTGCCAACTATGGTGATTATCTCTATGTGGTGGTCAATGCCGCCTGTAAAGAGCAAGATATCGCGCACATGCGGGCCAACCTTGGAGATGACGTCACTGTTGAAGTATTAGAAGATCGTGCGCTAATTGCTATTCAAGGGCCCAAGGCTGCTGCTGCAATGGCACGTATTCAACCGGCTCTACAGAGCATGGTTTTCATGGACACCCAACTGATCGATATCGACGGTGCACTTTGTTATGTATCACGCTCGGGTTACACCGGCGAAGATGGCTATGAGATTTCTATCCCCAATGCCGATGCCGATCGCCTAGTTCGACTATTTTTAGCGCAACCAGAGATTGAAGCGATTGGCCTGGGCGCTCGTGATTCACTGCGTTTAGAATCGGGCCTCTGCCTGTACGGCCACGACATAGATACTACCACCACCCCATTAGAAGCCAGTCTTATTTGGGCGATCAGTAAAAATCGTCGCGTAGACGGTGAGCGTGCAGGAGGCTTCCCAGGTGCTGAGGTTATCTTAAGTCAAATCACCAACAAAAACTGGACTCGCAAACGTGTCGGTTTATTGGGTGAAGGTCGCGCGCCGGTACGTGAAGGCGCCGAGTTGTTCAATGCAGCGGGCGATAAAATTGGTGTCGTTACCTCCGGTACTTTCGGCCCTACTATAGGCAAACCTGTGGCTATGGGATATGTCGAAACAGCTTACTCGAGCCTAGAGACTAAAATATACGCCGAAGTTCGCGGTAAAAAATTAGCGATGATTGTATCGCGTGCACCTTTCATTGAGCAGCGTTATTTCCGCGGCTAGTCCTGGCGACAAAACCTTGGTTAAACCCCTACTTTACCTGGCCCGTTTGATTCACGCGACACTGTGATGATACCGGGCTAGGAAGTTGTCCGAGCTATATTCACCTGACGGGATCAGATTTTCGCTGTCGCCACGCTACCGATTAGCGCTGAACTGTCATCTTTTTTATTGATTCCCGGATTTTATTTTCGTTATTTATTCCACAGAGAGTTTGAATATCATGGCATTAACTGGAAGTTTTTTAATTACAGGAGCAGCCAGTGGCATCGGTGCGGCTATTGCTAAACAGATCGCGGGGCCGAATTGTCGATTAATTTTACACACAAAATCTAATTTGTCTGGTCTAGAGGCTATTGCCGATCTCTGCAGCGCCAAAAATGCCACGGTCTTTACCGTACAGGGCAATTTAACCGAGCGTGCTGACACCCAAAAAGTTATAGATTACACCCTAGAACTTGCCCCTGCACTCGACGGTATTGTCGCAGCGGCCGGCTACCCTGACTGGGGGGACTTCGACAGTTTATCGGTTGATGATCTGATGCAATCTGTATATTTGATGCAACAGTCTACTTTTATGCTGTTGCAACAATGCAAACCAGCACTACAGAGTACCCAGGGCAGTTTTATCGGCATCAGCTCATTTCTGGCCCATAAGATGAAGGTTGGCAACAATATTACACCGGCGTCGGCATCGGCCAAAGCGGGCCTCGAGGCCCTGATAAAATCGTATGCTGTACAGCACGCCGCTGCAGGCATCCGCTGTAATGCCATCGTGCCCGGCTATATCAAAAAAGATGGAGACAGCCACCGCCCTTTAAGCACTGACGCCCTGGCTCAGATAAATGCCCGCATCCCCATCGGCAGACTGGGGCTTCCTGAGGAAGTCGCCGCGCTGGCACAGTTTCTATTGAGTTCACAGAGCCGTTATATCACGGGTCAATTGTTACATATTGACGGTGGCCTGCTATTGACCTAACGGATAGCATCCAACGTCAATGCTGTAATGATAGCGCCTCTCAATTTCACACTACCCTGCGGCGCTGCTAGCGCTTTATAGAGCTATGCATTCTTTAACTTACAGTTTTAACACTAATTCATCAGCCCCCTTGGCAGGCACAGCACAACATATCAGTACCTGGTTATCAGCTTGGTAAGCTGCCGGTATCGTTCTATAGCTGATACGCCCTGCTATCAAAGGTGTCGCACAAGCCCCACAACTACCACTGCGACACCCAAACTCAGGAGCCAAGCCCAGCGCTTCTGCGATTTCTAATAACGTTTTGTCGCCGCGTTGCCATGCTTGCTCGACCTTTGACAGGCTAAATTTAACCAAGCTCTGTGTCGCTTCTGCGACTTTTACTACAGCACCCTCCTCTACAACACTGTTTTCTACAACGCCGCTGATTTGCCGGGCCACTCTGTGCAGAGATGCAGGGCCAAAGGCCTCGGCAAAGATTCGATTATCCGCCACCCCCAACTCAAGCAAACTATCATATTGAGACTGCATAAAACCGGCGGGGCCACAGATGAAAAAATCATAGTCATCAAGCGCCAGTATCTGCCGATAAACATCAGTGGATAACCGCCCAACACCATTAAACTCAACGCCCGGCTCTTGCCCCTGTAAGGCTTTACTCACATAACTAACGTAGCGTATTTGCCTATCACTAAGCTGCTCTAGTTGTTTAAACTCTCGGTGAAACGCCCTGGAGTTAGTCGTTTTGCTGACCTGAATCACCGTAATTAAACGCTGTTGGCGCAGGCGGACACTTTCATTATAAATATGGGTGGCCATCGCTATCATCGGCGTTATCCCAATGCCTGCTCCTATCAATACTGCGGGGCGCGTCTGAGTTGGGTCGATATGAAAACCACCGCGAGGGGCTTTCAACTCAATCCTGCCTCCCACCTGCAAGTGATGATGCAAATAGTGAGAGACGCCATCATTAAACTCATGCTTCACTGAAATACGGTAGTACTGGCCATTGGGGGCAGATGATAGCGTATAAGGTCTGATTAACGATTTCTCGCCGGCAGCGCCAGGTACTTTTAGCAATAGATGCATGCCCGCTTTAAAGGGCAATAATGGTATGTTATCCCTTGGTTGCAGATAAAAGGAGCAGATACCCTCTGCTTCATCGACACGCTTAACCAGCGAAAATACTTGCCAGCCATCACTTTTTTTAGCTTGTTCAGTATGCGTCACAGCCTCTGGCCAAGTACCTGTCATCAGCGTATTCGGTGAATGCTCCCCAAAATCTGCACTAAACGGCAATGCATCTTTAAGCTTAATGCCCTGTTCTAGCGTAAAGGTCCAGGATCGCTGCGCTCCCTGAAAATTTTCAAGCTCAGTATTTTTCTCCCAGTGTAATTCGACACGCCCGGTGAGCAAGGTTAACTCACCGCTCAAAAAATCAGTGAAGAGTAGACCAGCCTTGGGATTAAGCAAAAAATTGCCAAAGGTATTAAAGACATTATTACCCGGGTAATCGGGGATGGTTAGCGTATTACCCTGCACCTTTATGAACCCGGGACGGCCGCCTCGATGCGAGACATCCACACCTTCACTGCTGATATTAGAGATAGCTTTTACCGCACTGGCGACAAAAAACATCTCGGCGTTTTCAATCATGGCGCGAGTCTGATTATCTAGCGCGGTGAAAGTATGCTTTTCATAGTTAGGCCCTTGCTCACCCGCATCGCGGATATATTTAAACTGTTTATGCTGGATATATTGCGGGCAGTTACCAAAAGATTGACCGACCTGAAATTCAACCCCGCCATTGGCTTGCAAATTAATATATCCATTGACGCGATTGCGTCTGCGGCTGTGCATCTCGATACCCAGCAGTCCAATCGGCGCATTTTTCCGGTGATATGAGTCGTTAAGTGGATCGCCTTTAATCACTTTACTATCAATCTTTAACCGAGTAGGCGTTGGTGATACTATTTCACCCAAGTTAACGGGAAGGATAGACGCCCAGGGCCGACCTTGATTATCCACACTACCCACAATTAAAAAGGGTAATTGCGCATAAAATTCTCGATGTTGCTCAGGCATATAAGAGCGGATCATTCTCTTACCCATCACTTCCATTTTTGAGAGCAATCCCAATCTAGACTGCAACTCTTGTTCACCTCGATGAAAAGGCGAGGCATCCACTGTCTGTGCCTGTTGTTGATTTTCGTTGTGAATATCCATAAATCCTCGCCACCAGCTCAAATTAAAATCAGCGATCAAATACCAGTATATCTAGTACCATTACTCTGCCAGCAAGCCTACTTGGGTCGTCTGCATTGGTTTGAAGCCCTCAAGCGCCTCAATATTGGCAAGCAACCGACGCGTATTTGGATAGGCTTCTAGAGAAATCCCACCTTCAGGGGCATGCGCCACATAACTGTAAATTGCGATATCTGCAATAGTCGGCCGATCAGCGACTAAAAATTGCTTATTCTCCATATGTCTTTCAAGCTTGCCGAGGGCTCTCTCTGCAATGGCACTGGCAAATTTCGGATCTAGCGGCGCCTTAAACACATTAATCAGTCGCGCAGCGGCAGGCCCGAAAGCAATCTCCCCGGCAGCAAGGGTCAGAAACTTCTGTATTTGAGCTTCGTGCACTAAATCTTGTGGCAGGTAGTCACTGGCGTATTTCCTGGCTAAATAAATCAGGATGGCGTTGGCATCACTAAGGGTTACTTCACCATCTTGGATAGTTGGTACTTGTCCATCGGGATTCAATGCTAAAAATGCGGCTTGTTTTTGCTCACCTTTAGCCAAGTTGATCGGATTAATTTCATATTTTATTCCCGCAATGCTGGCAAATAATTCTACGCGATGGGCGTGACCAGAAAGTGGAAAACTGTGGATAGTGATGGGATTTTGCATAATATAGCCTCATTCATTTAATATTCTGTGGTTGAGTAGCTACTGTATTTCTTCTTCATTTAGAAGACAATAACTTGAAATATGGATTGTTTATGTACAAAATGAGGATAATAATAATCCTGGGGTTAGCATGGATACGATAAAATGTATGGAAGTTTTTGCCGCTGTCGCTAGCAATCAGTCATTTACAAAAGGGGCAAAGCAGCTGGGATTAAGCACAAAACTCGCCAGCAAATACGTGCAGCAACTCGAACAAAAATTGAACGCGCAGCTCTTTTATCGCACCACCCGCAGTGTGACTTTGACCGATACCGGAAAGGCATATCATGAAAAATGTGTGCCTCTACTCGAGCAATTTAACGAGTTAGAGGGCATCGTCCAACAGCGCCAAGGCGAGCTTGCAGGCACCATAAGAATCACTGCACCCACCGGCTATGGCAGTAGAGAACTGGTCAAGGTAATAGCCGCTTTTCAGCTGATCCACCCCAAAGTGATGATCGATTTGCAACTGGCGGACCATGTGGTGAGCATTGTCGATCAAGGATTTGATTTAGCGATTAGATTTGGCAGCCTCGAAGATTCAACATTGATCGCACGTAAATTACGTGACATGAGGGCGGTGATCGTCGCTGCACCTAGTTATCTAGAAAAACATGGCAACCCGAAACACCCCAGCGCATTGCAAACCCATAATTGCCTACTGCAAATGACGATTAAAGAGCCGGCTAATTGGACATTCAAGATTAATGGCGAGCGATTGACTTACAAGGTCAATGGCAAGTTTCACTCTAACTCGCCGCGGGCAACAGCACATATGGCCATTGATGGGTTAGGTATCGCCCGCTGCCCGCTTTACACAGTACAAACCCATGTCGCCGCCGGAAGATTGAAAATTTTGTTTGAGCAGTACGAGGCGTTTAGTATCGGTTTATATGCCGTCTACCCGCCAAACCGTTATATAAATGCCAGAGTTCGCGGTTTGATAGACTTCCTCGTCGAGCATATGGACAACGAGATAACACCAACAGTCTAGCCGATGATGTAGCCACACTGACTGCCTCTTTGTCATTAGCTTATGTTATAGTCTTTCGCTCAAATTGGGAGACTATAAATGACAGAAATAAATTACAGCCTAGTGCTAATTGCCTCATTTTTTGCGGTTGCCAGTCCAGGCCCCGCCACCTTGGCAATCGCCGCTACTTCGATGAGTCAAGGCCGTTTAAAAGGCGCTGCCTTAGCCACCGGCATCAGTACTGGCTCGATTATTTGGGCCTGTTTAGCAGCACTTGGTTTAAGCGCCATTATGTATACCAATATATGGCTGTTTGAAATGCTGCGTTACGCGGGCGCCGGCTACTTGTTATACCTCGCCTACAAATCTGCACGCTCAGTACTGTCGGCTAAAAAGTTAGAGATACGCGCTACAAAAAACAGCTCTTATAAAGCGGCTTACTGGAAGGGTGTGACAATTCACTTAACCAATCCCAAGGCCATTTTCTTTTTTGCCTCTCTGTATGCGATTGCGATACCCGCCACGGCGAACATCCAAGATGTGCTACTGCTCAACGGATTAATATTAACCCAAGGATTTTTGGTCTTTCAGGGTTATGCGCTGCTCTTTTCCATCAATAGTGTACGCAATTTTTATACGCGCATGCAGCGTGGCTTTGAAACTTGTTTTGCCGCGGCTTTTGGCTTTGCCGGGTTTAAGATACTGACCTTAGAATTGGATTAGTCGGTAGTCGGTAGTCGGTAGTCGGTAGTCGGTAGTCGTAAGTTAAAAGACTAAAGACTAAAGACTAAAGACTCAAGCCCTCCCTGCTATTCTTGTATCAAATACAACAGCGCATCTAGGCCCAAAATCGAGACGCTGTGGGTGGCCTGCTGTTTAACTAATGGTTTAGCATGAAAGGCGATGCCTAAGCCCGCAGTCGCCAGCATTGGCAAATCATTGGCACCATCGCCGACCGCAATGCACTGCTCGAGAGAGAAACCCTCACGCTCAGCTATCTGTTTTAAATAAGTGACTTTTCGCTCACCATTCACTATTTCGCCAATCACTGCACCCGTCACTTTTCCATCGATCACTTGCAGCGTATTTGAGAAGGCATAGTCAAATTGGTATTTTTCTTTTAGGTAATCGGCAAAATAACTAAAGCCACCAGAGAGGATAGCCGTTTTAAAACCGCGTTGCTGTAGCCCTTTAATCAGGGTCTCCATACCCTCCATCATCGGCAAGTTAGCAGCTATATCATCCAGTACTTCATCACTGAGCCCCTTTAGTAAGCCTAAGCGTTCGGTAAAGCTCTGGTTAAAATCTAATTCGCCGCGCATCGACGCCGCGGTAATCGCCATCACCTGCTCACCAATACCGGCCTTTTTAGCCAACTCATCAATCACCTCAATTTTAATCAAGGTTGAGTCCATATCAAACACTGCAAGCTTATGCTCAATCGCCAATGCAGCCTTACTAAGCAACACTAAATCTACTGATAACTGCTGCGCCAACTCCTTTAGCAACGCTCTGGCATCTGAGATTTGACTATTACTGATCGCTAACTCGAGCACCGCACAGCGCTGGTCAATAGCGATAAATCCTGCAGCACTCGCCTTTAACCAAGCTCGGCTCTCGCAGACTTTAACAATACTTAGCTGATTTGACTCAAGTACCTCGGGCTGCATTAAAAACAACCTATATGTTTGTAAATTAGACTCGCTCAAAATCATATCTCTAGTAGATTTAAAGGCCATATTATAAATTTAAGTGAAAATTACTCAAGTGCTATATAACCCAGATATTGCATGTAAGGTTCGGGTTAGATCCCGACAGGTAAGTGTAAGGCATCGCTACTTTGCAAAGTATTGCACTAATAGCTCACACCAGCGGTGAATAATCGCCCGTTGCTTTAACCTAGTCCTGTACTTGCTCTACCTATCATTGTTGATTGGCTCTTTGCAAAAACCACCACTAAACAATTCATTCTCTCACTCAAAAAAATGACTATATTCATCGAGTTCTATTTAGGTACAATGCAGTCCTACATTAACTGCATAAGACCAACAACTCTATGAATCAACAAAGAATTACAAAAGCTGTTATCCCCGTTGCAGGCTTGGGCACCAGAATGTTGCCCGCCACCAAGGCCATTCCTAAAGAAATGCTGCCGATTGTCGATAAACCGTTGATTCAATATATCGTTAATGAATGTGTCGCTGCCGGCATTACCGAAATAGTGTTGGTCACTCACTCCTCAAAAAACGCCATCGAGAACCACTTCGACAAGTCTTTTGAATTAGAGGCTACGCTTGAAAGCCGAGTTAAGCGTCAATTATTAGAGCAGTTACGTAGCATCGTCCCCAAGGGCATCACTATCATGCACGTGCGTCAGGGCGAGGCGAAGGGGCTGGGTCATGCGGTATTAAAAGCCCGCCCTATCATTGGTGATGAACCCTTTGTGGTGGTATTACCCGATGTCATACTCGATGAATATTATGCCGATGCAAAAACAGAAAATTTAGCGCAAATGATTAGCCGTTACAGTGAGAGCAACCACAGCCAGATAATGGTAGAAGCGGTTGATGAGTCACTGGTAAGTAGTTATGGTATTGCCGACTGTAAAGGTCTCCAGCTGAAAACCGGTCAATCTAGTCAGATGACAGCGGTAGTTGAAAAGCCCACCGTAGAAGATGCACCTTCAAACTTAGCGGTTGTCGGCCGCTATGTTTTATCTGAAAAAATTTGGGATATTCTAGAACGTACCCCACCGGGCGCAGGCGATGAAATTCAGCTGACTGATGCGATAGCGACACTGATGCAAACTGAGACAGTAGAAGCCTACTGCATGGTGGGTAAATCCCATGACTGCGGCAGCAAAATCGGCTACATGAATGCCTTTGCCGAATACGGATTGCGCGATAAAACTCGTGGTGCAGATTTCAGAGCGAATTTAGTGAAATTATTGGAACAATATCCTGTTTAAAAGGCAGTCATATTAAATGCTAAGAGGCTGATTCAAAGCTGTATGAATTAGCCGCTTATTGTTTTTAAAAACACTAAAGCAGCTATTGCGTGATCAGTGTTTTCCGGCCTCCTGTTACTTTAAAAATCACCTATTCCATTTTTCCGTTGCTATTTTCTCTGTTAATTTCCCCTTTGCTATATCCGTGATAATCAAGCCAAATCTAATAACATAAAATATAAGGGGCTTTTAAACTCACCAGTTAATTAAGCGAATTTAGACTCTAAATTCTGCTTAGCCCCAGCCCATTCATTTTTAATTAAACTAAATATAACGGAATCTCTTACGCGACCATCTGGCATTATCATGTGGTTACGCAACACCCCCTCCTCTTTTGCGCCAAGACGTAGTATTGCGTTGCGCGAGGGGTTATTTAAATAATCAGTAAGAAACTCTACACGATTTACACTTAGTATTTCAAATGCATGAGTTAGCATTAAAAGTTTTGCCTCTGTGTTTATTGGTGTTTTTTGAAACGATTTACCCAAAAAGGTAAAACCAATCTCGACCCTTTTATTGGGCATATTGGCTTTCATAAATCGTGTTGACCCCGCTACTTTATTAGTGGCAAGATCAATGATTGCAAACGTTAAACCATCACCTAACTGGTGCGCGGCATATGCGTTGTTTACAAACTCTTCAATACTACTTGGATGGGGAACTAAAGTTACAAATAGCTTCCACAGTTCGCCATCTGCTATTGCCTCACAAAGCCCTAGTGTATGCAATTCAGAAAGAGGCTCTAAACGTACGTAGTTTCCTTGCAATGTCACTCTATTAAATTTCATTGATTTTCCAGGGATTATTTGGATCCGACCATTACCGCGTAGCAAATTTGACACTTTTGTGTGTTTTTTGGTCAACTCTGAAATGGCTGCAGAGTCTTACTGCTAGTCCATGTTAATAATTTATACTCGTAATTCCATTGGTTGAAAACCAATGCCGTCTTTCTCGCCAGCAACATCAGACTCAATGAAGCCAAACTTCCTATAGACTGGCACTGCGAACAATGATGATCTAAGTGTGTAGACCTCAGAGGCACAAACATTAGTTGCAAACTCCCAGAGCTTCCTTGAAATCCCTTTTCCCTGATGTTTTTCATCGACAAACAAATGGAATAAGTGGCTGCTCCCTTTGATTGAGATATACCCTATTATTTCATCGTCAATTTCATAGACAAAATTGGAATACTCAGCGCCTGCTACACGCTCTAAAAATGCATCCTTAGTGAGTGTTTTATCAAACCACAGAGGTAACGGGTCTTTCGCATCTTTTAGATAAAAATGAGAAAGTGAAGCGACCAAGTTACTAATTTTTACCACATCATTTTTTACGGCGACTCTGATACTCACAAATTTTCCTCTAATGTGACGCCATTTTTAACGGCGTTTAATAGTTGATTAACAATGGCTATTCCAAGCATAACCATCAGTGTTATACCCATTTTGAAAAGGCTTTTATATATTATATATCCTGAATATGACAATTTTAAGAAAAGTCACTGTTTAATAAAAAATATTTCAACGATAAACAGAGCTGTAGGATAAAAAGCACAGAATAGGATTCTTATATAATCTACCCACCGAAAACACCCATCTACCATTCGAATCTATTGATTAGGATAAATAGCTGGGTGTTATACTTCGCCCAACATCCTAAATATTTTGCATTGCCTGTTCATACATTTTTAACACCACTGATCTTGGAAGAACACGATTTAAGAATATAAAAAACTTATTTTCTAATAATGGAATTTCACGCAGTTTCCCTTTAAACATTGATTTCAATCCTAACTCTGCAATCTTCGCCGGATCAGCTCGGTGTTTCATATCAAATGTACCACTGCTATCTTTTGCTGCATCTACTCCATCAAAAGTGTAGAAGCCTGTATTGGTTCGCCCCGGGGAGAGGCAGGTAAGAGTGACACCACTGGATTTCATTTCTACCGCTAACGCTTCCGTAAAACTTGCTACGTATGCCTTTGTCGCGGCATAAGCTGCAAAATAGGGTTGTGGTTGGTACGCCGCTGTAGAGGCAACATTGAGGATATAGCCACTACCGTATTTAGCCATGGTCTTAGAGAAATAACGGCTAAGTGTTGTCAGCGCTGAAATATTAACCGCTAGCATTGCCTCTACATCACTTCCTTTTAAATCCAAATCCTTGCCGTACAATCCAAAACCAGCGTTGTTAATTGCAATGCTAATTTGATCTTGGTAATTTTCTAACTCGGTTATCAGCTGTGCTACCTGTTGGCTTATGGAGAGATCAGCCGTGATAGTGAGCTGTACATTTGGCAGTGTCTTTTCGAGCTCGTCAAGTTTGCTCTGATTACGACCATGTAGGATCAAAGCATAACCTTGCTCTGATAGTAACTTTGCAAAAGCCAAGCCTATGCCGGATGTAGCACCAGTAATAAATGCTGTTTTCATATTAAACCCGCCTCATTAATTTGTTTGAGGTAGCATCATAAAGTCTCCCCCTAAAGGGAGAGTCAAAGGTTTTTTTCAATAGATTCTAAAATGCACTCATTGTAGTCTTCGACCTCTTGCTCAAGTTTTATCAACCCAGCAAGCGACTGATTCAATTGAACTATTTTTTGGCTAATAGTAGTTCGCTTGTTAGCTATTTCCGCCTTTAATAGATCCATAGGAACAAGACCCTGCTGGGTTTTCGCCGCAGCGATATTTTGTAACTCGTTCAGCGTAAAACCCAAACTTTTAGCAAGTTTTATCATTGCTAGCACATCAAGATAGCTAGCTTCGTAAATTCGATATTTCCCACTCCTTTGCGGTGTTTTTATTAAGCCTATCTCTTCATAATGTCGAATAGCCTTAATACTTAAACCGGACTTTTTAGACAACTCACCAATGTACATCTGGAACTCCTAATTGAAATGTATGCTAAACAGTGATTATCATCCTAGAATCGGCAGTTAAACACGTTAATCCCTCGGCCTCATCACCTTAATTACAGACTAAAAATAGTTGCATTAAACAGGCTGCACTACAACTCGCCATCGTTTGTAAACTTCTGGGATAAATACAAAAAACTTAGTTTAAACCAAGGGAACTTCAGCAATTTTCCCTTAAACATTTAATTGAAGCCTAATTCTACAATCTGCGCCAAATCAGCTCAGTGCTTAAAATCGGATCTACCACTGTCACTTTTTACTACAGTTACCCCATCAAAGGTAAAAATTTGTTGGTTAAACTCACTTCACTGCCGCTAAAAACCAGCGGTTGATATCCTTCACCACATCAGCCAGCTTCGAATCCCCCCTAGCGTTACGAAAAGAGTGGTCTAGATCTGCATACTTTTTATAGCTGATATTCTTCTTGCCACTGTTCATCAGTGAATCGATCATTTGGTCTGTGCTTTTTACCGAAACAGACTGATCTTGTTCACTTTGTAAGATAAGCAGAGGTGACTCTACTTTAGCCAGTTGCTTTAACTGATCCATTTGCAAAACACTGCGCCACCAGCGGCTACCATGGCCACTAATCTCAATATCCATCTCTTTATTGGCGACAATTTGAGCAGCCATCTCAGTAAAACCTGCAATTTCAGCTCTGAGCGTCGCAGAGTCCTGCTTACCATATTGGATACTATGGATCACATCATCCAAAAACCAGCGCCCTCCACCATTAAATGACACCGTAGCCGCAATTAAATTGCTACGCGATGCAACAATATTTGCAACTAAGGCCCCTTCACTTCCACCAATCATCAGAAACTGGTCATAGGCGCCTGTTGCTTCGACCTGCCTAATCACCTGTAGAATATCGGTTACACGTTGCTCCAAGCTATCCATTTTTAAATAATCACTAGGGCAATCCTCACGCTGAACATTTTTGCTATATGCAAGGTCAGAGCTAATCCCGTATTTTTCAATCAATAGCAGATCGGCCCCAGGCCATGCATGCTTGAGCTGATTAACGCTAGGAATGCGAGACACACTATTGCAGTCAGAGCCTTGTACCACCAGCAATAGAGTTTTTGCAGAATCAACGGAATGTTTTGTAATATAATAATCTATCGATGAGCCATCAGATCTTTCAAGTTGATGCCCGTCTACTGCACTTAACTGTGCATTTACGGTAGCTGATAAGAACATGAGTAGTGCGTAAATTGATATTGTCTTGAGCATATTGAATTCCTAACGCCTCACTTAAAAGCAATTAATTATTACTTGAATGGCGACCAATGAGAAAATAAAAGAGGTTATTCGTTACTGCTTTAAAGACCTCCTTTTGGGGATTTAGTTTAATGATGAAGCCACTTGGTTAAATAAAGATTTCCAGCAGATGTTCTCTCGTTTCAATCTCCGTCACTTACAGTACGAGCTAATCTGCTTGCTTTGGGTTTTAACAAGCCCATGCCACATAAGGCACAAGAACAACACAATAAGGGAGATCCACTTGTTAAAACTATCAAACACCAATGGATAACTATTTTTCCTAGAATACAGACCTTTCACAACTAGAAATTTCAAGATACAAAATCTGGCTACTGAGCCTGCGACTGCATATAGGCAAGGGTTAGAGTAACGCTTGGAGCAGTTACGCAGATAGCGAATCTGAGCGGCTATCATTTTATTGAATTTGAGAGGATTCTTTCACTAATATAGGAAGAACGGTATAACCCGGTGGCATGGATACCAATGAGCGTTATGTACAGGATGTACGGTATTTGGCGGTGCCATGGATGGCAAGGAGCCTTATGTACAGGATGTACGGTATTTGGCGGTGCCATGAATGGCAAGGAGCCACTTTAGCTCCGTTTCTTTTAGTCTTTCTAGGTTTAATCTTTCAATGCAATACTTTATGACCAGAAAATAATTGGAGTATTTTTAATGTCTAACAAACCAACAAGATCGTATTTTTTGAAGAAGCTAAATGTAGAAAACCTGCATTAACACTGTTAATGCAGGTAATTCAAAAGCTAATCCTTCTGTTGGCGCTTCACCGACTTCTTCAACACCTTTTTAGCTTTACGCTTTTTGGCGCGATTCGACAATCCCTTGCTACCCTTATTGAGCTTGGCAATTTCTCTTTCGGCCGCTGACATATGTATTTTAACACCGTCACCTACCGCTTTATTCTTCACTTTTTTCGGCTTGCGCCTGGGTCTTGCAGTCACCGGTGCGTTATCGACATTAAGCTCGGCCTCACGCCCAGGTTTTTCCGCTGCTTTTAGCTGGGCGGTGCTGTAGGTATCTTCAGAAAATTCAGATTTTTTGGGTTTGCGCTTAGCAGATGTATCTTTGCGTGGGGCGCTTTCTTTGCCTAATTTACTATCTTTGCTGCTTCTCACTGGCTTGGCTTTTTTTGCGCTGGCAATGGTCGATACCAATTCAAAATCGATTTTGCGATCATCTAGGTTCACTGCGACGATTTTGACTTTTAGCTGATCACCCAAGCGGAATACTTTGCGGGTACGCTCGCCAATCATGCGCTGCTTAGTCGCTTCAAAGTGGTAATAATCTTTCGGTAGTGCGGTGATATGCACTAAGCCTTCGATATAGACATCTTTGAGTTCCACAAACAAGCCAAAGCCGGTTACTGCAGTGACCACGCCCTCGAAGTCGTTGCCAACTTCTGACTGCATATATTCGCACTTTAACCAGGCCATTACATCGCGGGTGGCATCATCGGCACGTCGCTCTGTCATTGAGCAGTGCTCGCCCAATTGTAATACTTGTTCAATAGAGTAGTTATATTGGTAAGCGGGGTTGGCGGTAAAATTTTCTGGTCGCACGATGGTGCTTAGCTTCCTATCCGAGTGAATCAACGAGCGTATCGCCCGGTGTATCAACAAATCGGGGTAGCGACGTATCGGCGAGGTAAAGTGAGTGTACGCAGGGTACGCTAGGCCAAAATGGCCACTCTCCTCTGGGCTGTACACAGCCTGCGACATAGAGCGCAACATCATCACTTGAATGACCTGTTTGTCAGCTCTATCACTAATACGTGCCGCGAGTTTTTGATAATCACTCGGCTGTGGATCGTCGTGGCCGGTCAGCTCTAGCCCCAACTCGGCTAAATAGCTGCGTAAGTTGCCTAAGCGCTCTGTTTTTGGTGGCTCGTGGACACGGTACAAGCTGGGCATTTTGGCCTTCATGATAAAGCGTGCGGTGGCCACGTTAGCGGACAACATACACTCTTCAATCATTTTATGGGCATCGTTGCGCACTACCGGTATTATTTTGTCAATCTTGCGATCTTCTGCAAATAATACTCTTGTTTCAACCGTATCAAAATCCATGGCACCGCGTATTTCTCGCGCGGCTCTCAAGGCGATATAGAGCTTTTTAAGGTTGCGCAAGTGCGGCAAGACCTGCTGGTACTCTTTTCTCAGAGAATCGCCTTCACCAGTATCGTCGAGCATGGTGGCGACTTTATTGTAAGTTAAACGCGCCTGAGATTTAATCACGGCCTCGTAAAACTTATAGCCTGATAGTTTTCCTGCCCCGCTGATAGTCATTTCACAGATCATGGCCAACCGGTCAACCTGTGGCTTGAGAGAGCAGAGACCATTCGAGAGAATTTCGGGTAGCATTGGCACCACAAAATCAGGAAAGTACACCGAGTTTCCGCGTCGATGCGCCTCAATGTCTAATTCAGTATTGGGGCTAACATAGTGCGAGACATCGGCAATCGCCACCCACAACCGCCAACCACCGGATTTTTTCGGCTCGGCGTAAACGGCATCGTCAAAATCGCGGGCATCTTCACCATCAATAGTAACCAGCGGTAAGTGACGCAGGTCGATGCGGCCTTTTTTAGACGCTTCTGTGACCTCTGGTGCCAATGAATCGATCTGCTCTAGTACTGCTGCTGGCCAAACATCGGGAATATCGTAGTTGTGGATCGCCACTTGAATTTCCATGCCTGGCGCCATGTGATCACCAAGTACTTCAATCACTTTTGCCTGAGCCAAATTTCGCTTGCTCGGCTGCTGGGTGATTGCAACTACTACCAGTTGGTTATCATTATATTTGAGTGGCGAATCCGGATCGCCGATCACGATAATTTCTTGGGTAATGCGCTGGTTTTCACTGCGCAGGTTGCCAAAGCCATCTTGGCCACTAAAGCGCCCCACTAGCTTGCTGGTATTATGCTCTAGCACTTCGACAATTTTACCCTCGCGACGTCCGCGAGAATCTTTACCCATCGGCTGGATCAGTACTTTATCGCCATCAAACACCTGACGCATTTGTCTGGCGGATAAAAACAAGTCACTGCCCTTCTCGGGGCTGGCAAAACCAAAGCCGTCTCTGTGACCGATAATTCTGCAAGTCACTAAGTCCATCTGTTTTAGAATGCCAAACTCATTTTTTCGATTACTCATCAGCTGGCCATCGCGACACATTGCCTTTAAACGGTACATCACCGCATTGAAGGAATCTTCGTCTTTTACCTCAAGCTGCTCACACAAATCAGGGTGCGAGATAGGCGCGCCGAAACCGGCCATAAATTCTAAAATATAATCGCGGCTCGGTACTGGATTATCGTATTTTGCAGCCTCCGCTTTTGCTGCTGGATCTTTTTTGGTCCAATCTTTACTCATTTGTTCTATTTCCTTATTTTCAGCCACTGGCTGATTTTTTAAAACTAAGGAACATGCGAACAAACTTTATAATGGCTGTAAGCCTGTTTGCATATTCCCTTAGCATGATTTTCTATTTCAATTTTTTAATGTTGTAAACCAGAATACTGCAGGCAATACCCTGATAATTGCGCCGCTAATTGTTTTTGCAGGTCTTTTTTCGCTTTAGCATCGTGCTGATGGCTTGGTTCGATTGAGAAATAAAGTCTGTGAATTTAAGCGGCAAGCTAGCGCGCGGGCCGTTGCATGTAACATTCGGCTTAAGTATAACAAGCTTATATTTTTTTTCTTTCAAAACGATGAAAGCCGAGTGAATACTCGGCTTTAAAGGCTTTTAATGACTATAACTTAGGTTTTAACGTTCGACTGTTCTTCGTCTTCGTCATCACTTTCATGACCATCGGGCTCAAAACCTTCGCCTTCCACAAATTCATAATCTTCCTTGGGCGGAATAATCAAATCCTCTTTGCAGATACCCATCATTAGCAGGGCATTGGCTGCCACATAGATAGATGAATAAGTACCGACGATTACACCTACTATCAGGGCGACCGCAAAACCAAAGATCATTTGTCCGCCAAAGATTGCCAAAATCACCAATACTAACAAGGTGGTTAACGAGGTCACTATGGTACGCGACAAGGTCTGGCTCAGTGAGATGTTCATCACTTCTATTGGCGTTTCATTGCGCAGTTTTCGAAAGTTTTCACGGATTCTATCCGAGACCACAATCGTATCGTTTAACGAGTAACCGATTACCGCGAGGATAGCCGCCAACACGGTTAGATCAAATTCAAACTGGAACAGCGCAAAAAAGCCCACCACGATGATTACATCGTGAACCAAGGCAACAACCGCACCGACTGAAAATTTCAGCTGGAAGCGAAAAGTAACGTATACCATGATCATAAACAAGGCCAGCAGCATGCCTAAGCCGCCCTGTTCACGTAGTTCATCGCCCACTTGCGCGCCGACAAATTCATTGCGACGCAAGTCAATTTCTTGATCTGTATTAGCTTTCAATACAGCCAAAACCTGGTTGCCCAGCTCTGGGTCGTGATCGGCTTGCAATCTGATCAATATATCTCTGGACGAACCAAAGGTCTGTACGACAACGTTGCTAAAACCAGCCGTTTCTAAATCATCGCGAATCTGGTTGCTGTTAGCTTCTCGCTCATAACTAACTTCAACTAAGCTTCCACCGGTAAAATCCAGACCTAACTTGAGGCCGTTTACCGTCATTGCACCGATAGAGACGATCAATAACAATGCTGAAACAGTGAGGGCAAGTTTACGTGCCCCCATAAAATTAATAATTTTTGCTTGTACACTCATAGTCTTTGCCTTTTATATCGACAGTTTTTTAAGCTGGCGACCGCCATAGCTAAGATTAACTAACGCTCGCGTTACCATAATTGCAGTAAACATCGACGTTACAATACCCACCGATAAAGTAATCGCAAAACCTTTAACCGGTCCGGTGCCCATTGAGAACAAGATCACAGCGGCGATTAAGGTGGTGACATTGGCATCAAGTATCGTGGTAAAAGCACGGTCAAAACCAGCACTGATAGCCGATTGAGGCGGCAAGCCATTGGCTAGCTCCTCTTTTATTCGCTCAAATATCAGCACGTTGGCATCTACTGCCATACCTACTGTCAACACTATTCCAGCAATACCCGGCAGTGTTAGCGTGGCTGAAAGCAACGACATAACCGCACTTAACAATACCAAGTTTATCAGCAGTGCAACGTTGGCAACTAAACCAAACACCCGGTAGTAAATCGCCATGAACAGCAGCACTAGGGCAAAACCTATCTGCACTGATGTCATACCTAACTCGATGTTTTCCGCACCAAGACTTGGGCCTACTGTACGCTCTTCTACAAAGTAGATAGGTGCAGCCAGAGCACCCGCACGCAGTAACAATGCCAATTCAGTTGATTCACCTTGACCATCAAGACCGGTGATTCTAAACGAATTACCCAGTACTGACTGAATAGTCGCTAGGGAGATGATTTTCTTCTCTACGTAGGGAATACGCTTGGCGACTTTCTTACCATCGATGGTTTCATATACGGTACGGGCCTTGTGTTCGATAAACAAGACTGCCATACGGCGCTGAATAGAATCGCGGGTAGTACGGGACATCAACTGTCCACCCTTTGAATCTAAGGTGATATTCACTTGCGGTGAACCATTTTCATCAAATGAGGCCTGTGCGTTTGACACACTCGCACCTGTCACGATGATATCTTTCTCGATAGTGGCACTGCGACCTGGCTCGGAGCGAAAGGTAAAGACCTCTGTCGATGAACGACTTGCACCAGGGGTAGCCTCTAAGCGAAACTGTAAGTTGGCTGTTTTACCGATGATACGTTTGGCAGCCGCGGCATCTTGAATGCCGGGAAGCTGTACCACAATCCGGTTGCGCCCTTGGCGCTGCACTAGTGGTTCGGCGACACCTAACTCATTTACGCGGTTGCGTAGCGTGGTCAGGTTTTGCTTGATGGCGTAATCTTCAATATCGCGAATGCTCGACTCTTTGAGGTTAATCACCACATAGAAATTGCCAGCTCGCTCTTCGCCTGTCACTAAGAATTCAGGGTACTCTCTACGGATAAAGCTCTGCGCTGTATCTCGCACATCTTCTTTGACAAATTTAACCGCTAGCGAGCCATCTTTAGCACGTTCTACCGCACGATAACGTAGCACTTCGGTACGTAATTTAGTTTTAATCTCAGAGACATATACTTCTAGACGCTGCGCTACTGCTGATGCCATGTCTACTTCT
>JABSRA010000052.1 GCA_013215445.1 Oceanospirillaceae bacterium | reverse complement strand
GCTAAAACCAAATCCTGTAATTATCTAAGCAACGTTTTAATGAGTGAAGAGGCAGTAGATAACAATCTTAATTTTGTCGTTAACATTACCGATGACGGATTTCTTGGAGAAGGCCCGACCGAAAATATCGCTTATCTAGCTATTGATAAAGATTTAATTTTTTCTAGTTTTGAACACACATTGAGAGGCACTACGCTTCTCAGACTTCAAGAGCTTTCTAGTTCGCTGATTGAAAAAGGTCTAATCCGCGAAATAAAAGAAGCGAAGCAACAAGCTTTTGCATTAAAAAATGCAAAAGAGGTTTTTATGAAAGGTACAACCTTAGATGCCCTATCAGTTGTCGTAGTGGACGGGCAAGTAATCGGCGATGGAAAGCCAGGCCCTATTACAAAAGCTGCTTGTGCGCTCCTACGGAAAGATCAATTAGAGAATGGCACGCCATTGTAAGCAAGCATGCGCTCATACACATAATTACTGCTATTATACTGAGTTACGAGAGGTACTACTATATATTAGGGTAAATTCCTCTCCTATTTCAGCTGAATTATATCAATTTAATCATTAGAATATGTGACGGATTTATAATATATTTGAGCATATACACATGGATAGAATAGAGGATAAAGTAGTGTCGGAGTTAAGAGAACAAACAAAAAAATTGTTAAAATTTAAATCATGGGTGAATCAACTTACTTTTACTGCATTGAGTAAAATTCCTCATGATGAATTACTTAAAGAGCGTCAAGGAACATTTAAAAGCATACTACAAACACAAAATCATATATATGTAGTGGATCACATTTTCCAATCACACCTCACTTCTGTCAGTCATCCATATTCAAAAAGGTATACAGATGAAGTACCCACGTTAAGCGATTTACAAAAATCGCAAAGAGAAATAGATGAATGGTATATTGAATATACGAATATTTTGACAGAAGAAGAGTTGTTGTGTGAAATTAATTTTAATTATGTAGTAAGCGGAAAAAAAGATACTATGTCTCGCAATGATATATTGCATCATTTAGTTACTCATAATTGTTATCATAACGGTCACCTAAGAGATATGATGTATCATCTGCCATTTGAAACAGATCCACTTACTACAGACTACAATGTCTTTTTAAACATGCTGAAAGAAAAAATTTAAAGATCTGTTATCTGTTATCTGTTCATTGTTTTGTAACTTTCCACACAATAGTTAAAGTGTGTAAAGTTTAGTCAATTTATTGGCTCTTTTATCTGTTCAAAAAATGACTAAAAGATCTATGATAAGTCACAGATAACCTTGGAATGATATGTCCGCTTTGTGTCATTAGCCGACATTTTCAAAACAAATATCAGTTTTCAATATGGAACTTTACTTCGGTAACCAACGAAAAGGGAGCCCTCCTGTTGGGCTAAATCATCTATATGCTCTTAGTTATTTATATTGATATCTTTAAGAACAGAGCTTAGCTGTATACAAAATCTACACTACGGAGCTACTAGTCCCTTGGTATTGCAGCCGGAGTAATTTGCTAAATTGACGAGCGGAGCGACAGGATGTCGCGAAGAGAGAAGCTGGGCCATGGACGGCCCATCTGAGCGGCCGGCAATTTAGTGAATTACGGAGGGGTTTTCTGCAATATAGGGTGGGATTTTCTTTGGTTCCGTTTCTTTTAGCCCAACCAAAAGAAATGAACTCGACGAAGTCGAAAAAGCACCTAACTCTTTTGATTTTAAACATTAAAAAATAAATATTCAAAAGTCTTTTATTTTTACAATTCTTCAAAATATCACTTAAAATTACACAAAAAACTTAAACAAAAAACATTCATGAAAAATACTGTCCTGGCGTTTTCCCCAGCGCCTTCTTAAACATACTGATAAAAGCACTCTGACTCTGATAGCCTAGCTCCTGTGCGATATTAACCACAGCTTCCCCCTGCGCCAATCGCTGTAGTGCATTGAGTAATTTAGCCTGCTGTCGCCACTGGCTATAGGTCATGTTGGTCTCTGCATTAAATCTGCGTGCTAAAGTACGGCTACTTATTCCCAATTGTTGCTCCCAATACTGCATATTGTAATGCTGCTCTGGGTGCTCAATGATGGTGCTGGCGATGCGTAGCAAGGGTTTGCTGTTCGGCATTGGCAAGTGTAAAGGAGCCTCTTTTGATGCGTGTAATTGATCGAGAAACACATCGACTAACCTACCGTCAGCGCCTTGCTCATCGTAAAGCTGTTCCATTTTCGAGAGACTAATAATCAATTCACGCAACAGGGAGGACAGGTTCATAACTTGGCAGTGTTTAGGTAAATGCTGCGCCGCTTCTGCAGAGATGTAGACATTGCGCATTTCCACTGTGTGTATCACCCTGATTTGATGCTCCACGAGAGAGGGGAGCCAAAGTGCACGCTGTGGTGGAACTATCCAAGTCCCTGCATCTAAAGCGCGGGCTTCAACTAATCCTTCAGTGAGAAACAGCAGCTGCCCTCTGGTGTGTGAGTGCATGGGCACATATTGACCGGAGTTGCATATGGTAGTGCGCATGACGATGCGCCTAGGTACCTCGGCAACTGGTTGTCGTGGTTTGCCTTCGATGCTGCTCCAGTGATCGCCTATCGCTACTATGTTTGTCTGCTTCTCGATATTTATTGTCATACTAGTGTATATACGCCAGTTCGCCTTTAAATTAAAGTACTGAATGAAAATGTCTCCAAGTAAAGGCTAGTCCATGAGTGCTGCTTTTAAGTTTGTCGGGATTAGTTAAAGAGAGTTATAAAATGGATAAAGTGACACTAAAGGGCTACATCATTGTACCTGAATTGCAGTTAGCTAAGGTTCGGCCTGCGTTAGATATACATATCGCGTTAACCCGTGCAGAGAACGGTTGCATTGTCTTTGATGTTATACAGGACAGTATCGATAAACATAAATTTAATGTTTATGAAGAGTTTGTTGATAGTGCCTCTTTCCTCGCTCACCAAGCGCGAGTACGTAGTTCTAAGTGGGGAGAGATCAGCAAGAATCTAGCCAGGCAATATAAAGTGACCGGTCTGGCAGAATAGCCACCTGAGACTGCTGCATAATTTACTCAGCGGTAGGATAACTGCGTTGGGTAATACAGCGTAAAAAATCGTTGCTTATATTAGGTAACAAGCTCCACCAATCCTTGACGATTTAGGCTCCGCCTATTTCTTCTCTATTGAATAAAGTGATATTGGATAAACAGATGCAAACTTTTAAAAGGCCTGAGATTCTATTGTATGTAATGGCCGCAGCAGTGCCGATCGCTTTTGGCGTGTGGCGCGCACTACTGAATAATTTCAGTATTGAATCGGCCGATTTTACCGGGGTAGAAATAGGTATTTTACAATCACTGCGTGAAGTGCCGGGCTTTTTAGCTTTCACCGTGGTGTTTGTGTTGTTATTAGTCCGTGAACAGACATTGGCGTTAGTGGCGCTGCTGGTGATGGGGCTGGGCACCGCACTGACAGGGTATTTCCCCACTGAAGTGGGATTGTATTGCACGACTGTGTTGATGTCGCTGGGTTTTCACTATTATGAAACGGTGAATCAATCGCTGTCGTTACAGTTCTTTTCCAAGGAGGAGGCGCCCTATAAAATGGGAAAAATGCTGGCGATTGGCTCTGGGGTCAGTTTAGTCGCGTTTTCTCTGGTGTGGCTGTTCTTAGAAGTATTGCACTTAGAGATGCAGAGTATTTATGTAATCGGTGGTATTACGACCATGCTAATTGCCATTTTTTGTTGGCTGTATTTTCCCCGATTTGAGGGGCACGTAGAGCAGCATAAAAAGTTAAAGTTACATAAACGCTACTGGCTTTACTACGCGCTGACCTTTATGGGTGGGGCGCGGCGGCAAATTTTTGTGGTTTTCTCGGGCTTTTTAATGGTGGAGAAATTTGGCTTTTCTGCGGCGGATATCGCGCTGATGTTTATCGCCAATGGAGTGCTCAATATGATTTTCGCGCCACTGATTGGCAAGATGATCAAGAATATCGGTGAGCGCAAAACCTTAACCATCGAGTATGTTGGCCTTATTATCATCTTTAGTGGTTATGCTATCGTCAGTGATCCGATGATTGCGGTGGGCTTATACATTGTGGATCACATCTTGTTTTCGATGGCGATAGCGCAGAAAACTTATTTTCAAAAAATCGCCGACCCTAAAGATATGGCACAGACTGCCGGTGTGGCTTTTTCCATCAATCACTGCGCGGCGATTGTGCTGCCAGCGCTCTATGGACTGCTGTGGATGAGTTCCCCTGCACTGGTATTTTTTACTGGGGCGGCGATGGCGGGAGTGTCATTAATGCTGGCAAGGTTAGTACCTGAAAAACCAGCACCGGGGGTAGAAGTGCAATGGGGTTCAAATCCATTGCTTTCCTCGCGGTTAAAGCCTTAGAATAGCGCCAAATTATTAATCAAAAATTATAATTGCAACAGCTTTTAGTGGAGCTATATGGCCTATTTGTTATTGGTGTTAACGGTATTGTTTTGGGCGGGAAATTTTGTTTTAGCCAGATCGCTGGTGGATATTCTACCGCCTTTTAGTATGGCGGGGATGCGCTGGACTCTGGCGTTTTTGATCTTGCTGCCGTTTGTTTTTAGCCGCGTAAAACGTGAGTGGCGTTTATTGCTCAAGCACTGGAAAATAGTCTCAGTGCTCTCCCTGTTTGGTGTCGCTGCCTTTAATTGTCTGATCTATTTGGGGGTGCAGAAAACCACTGCTACCAATGCGACGTTACTACAGTCGGCTATCCCTATAATGGTGTTGCTGGTGTGCGTGTTTGTATATCGCGAGAAACTCTCGAGAAAGCAAATAATGGGGGTGTTGTGCTCGTTTGTCGGGGTGTTGTTTATCATCAGTGAAGGAAAACTCAGCACTTTATTGAGTTTGCAGCTCAATAGCGGTGATTTATGGATACTCGCAGCCGTTACCTGCTGGACTATTTATTCGATATTGCTGCGCTATAAACCGGCGCAAATATCCGGGTTAAGTTTGTTAGCGGCCAATATTTTTATCGGTAATTTGCTGATTTACCCTTTTGTTTATATGGAACTTTTTTACTGGGAGGGACAAAGCTTTTCACTGGCTCAGTTCACCCTGACTCAAGACATTGTGATCGCAACGCTCTATCTGGCGCTATTTCCCTCACTACTTGCCTATCTTTTCTGGAATAGGGCAGTGGCTGAAGTAGGGGCGGCAAAGGCAAGTTTGTTTATCCACTTACTGCCGGTGTTTGGCACTTTATTAGCGGCGATATTTTTGGATGAACAACCGCAGAGGTTTCATTTTATCGGCATTGGACTTATCTTTTGCGGTATCTATTTAGCCATTATTGCCGATTTGTTAAAGGGACTAGGAAAGCCTAAATTGGCGGTGAAATAACCCCGAGGAATTCATTATCGAGCTATCGTATAAAGATGCAACAGGCAGTGATGCAGCGCAACTATCTGGGTTAATCGTCAGAGCAAAAGCGCATTGGCAATATCCGCAGCAATGGATGGATGCCTGGCGTGAGTTGCTTACCATCAGTGCCGATTTTATCGATAACAATGCAGTAGTTATGTTAGTTGCTAAGGATGATGTTATTGGTTTTTATGCCCTTGAATACTTCGAAGCTCAAGAGGCTGCGCATCTTGAAAACCTATGGGTAGATCCTGATTGTTATGGTCGCCAATTATTTGAGCACGCCTGCAGCAACGCCTTTAAGCATGGCTATCAAACCATGCAATGGGATGCAGATCCTGAGGAGCATGCCAATGAGTCCAAAACGTCTCTGGCGTACAGAGCATTTCGAGCTCTAGGCATCGATTACAGACGGGCTGGTTGCCCTGCGAAAATCGATAACAACGAGATCGGGGTGCTCTGCACGCCCCGAAGGGCGGTCTTAAAAGCGGCTACCTACTTTGTCAGGTAGCTTGGAAAGGACAAGTCATTCCACTGCACTACCTTTCGCGTATTTATCCGCTTTTAAGACCGCAGAGATAATATTGGACTCATTAGCATGTTCCTAACGCTTCGGGCTTCTATAATCGTTTAGGAGCGGTGAAAATAGGAGAAGTTCAAGCCAATGTCTTAGGTGTGGCAAGGGTATTGCCTAAAATGGAAATTTCATTAACTTAATTTTATATTGCTATTAAAATGTTAAAGATGCATTTATTGCCGCTAATATGCCTTCGAGGTTCTGCAAACTAACATGGATATTCGAACTATTTCTTGGCAGCAGACAATCCCGCTTCGCCATCGTGTCTTGTGGCCGAGTAAACCTCCAGAATTTTGCCATATTGATGGTGATGAAGATGGCTTACACTTTGGTGTTTTTGTTAATGAGTTACTGGTTTGCGTCGCTTCTGTTTATTTAAATCAGAACAGGGCGCGGTTACGCAAATTCGCGACTGATACAGATTATCAAAACCAAGGGATTGGCAGCAAAATGTTAATGCACATTATTCAGTCTAGCAAACAATCTAAGGCAAAGTTTTTTTGCTGTGATGCTAGAGAAACTGCTTTAGATTTTTATAAGCGTTTTGGTATGCGTGTATCTAGTGAGCGTTTTTATAAGGAAAATGTAGCTTATTATAAAATGGAAGTTGCTTTATAGTTGCTGTCAAAGTCATATAACAACAGGCCATTCAAAAGCACTAAAAACAGCGGATTAGCCCGCTTCGCGCGTATTGTAGGCCACTATTTTTACCACTTTTTAAGACGTTTTATTGCTCTCCAACGAGCTTTTTATCACGCTTATTAAATGATCGATACCCGCCAAGGTTTTATCATTTAGCGGCGGCATAATGATTAAACGCAAATACTGTTTAAAATGCCCCTGGATACTAAATAGCTCTCCACAGAGAAAATCTATTTTCTGCACATCGATTTTATCGTGTAGCTGCTGCGCAGTTATCCCTTGGGGTAACTTCAGCCATAGTGCGTAACTGCCACTAGGAGGGGTTATTTGAATATTATCTGCCAGCGCTTTCTCTACAAGCTGGCAGATCGCAGTAGTGGCTACTTTTATATCGCGGCACCAAGTGCGCAGTTGGGATTGATACAGGGAGCCCTGATAATAGCGGGTCAGTGCCTGTTGTAAATAATAGGAGTTACTGATTTGGCTCACGGCAAACTGGGTCATATATTGGTTTTTAAAGCGCCCAGGGCAACACCAGCCGATACGTTCAGTATCGCCAATCACTTTTGAGATAGAGCTCACAACTAAACACCAACCTTGCGTATCAAAGCTGGCAATTAATTTAGCGCTGGGGCCAATGAAATTGAGCGCAGCGCTGATGTCATCCTCTATCACTGGTAATTGATAGCGCTGTGCCCAGTCGGCTATCTGTTTTTTATAAGCATCATTGAGACTAATGCCCGTGGGATTATGACAATTTGGCTGGATGATTAACGCTTTGACCTCGGGATTTTTCATCGCCTGTTCAAGCAGTTCTGGATCGGGTCCCTGGGGAGACATCGGAATTTCAAGGGCTTTTAATCCCAGTACGCCTAATAGCGCGAAGTATCCTGGAAATGCCGGTACCGGAACTGCAACAGTGTCTCCCGGTTTGCAGAGTACTCTTAAGGCATGTTCTAAGGCATGTTGACAGCCATTGGTAATCTGAATATCAGCAGCATTGATGTAACAGTGCCGCTCAGCCAAATGTTGACTAATACAGTGCCGTAAACTGCTGATGCCACAGGCACTGTCGGCATCGCGTGGCTGGTTTTGTAAGATGATTTGATGGTATTGGCGTTGAAAACTCTTAAACATTTTACTGCTGGTGGGCACCGCCATGTAAAAAAAAGGATGACTGGTACGGTTGCCCTGTACCAAGGTACTTAGCCAGCGCTGGGAGGAGGGCGCGAGGCGGGTGTCGGGGGTGAAGCTTTCAAAGGGAGCATCGTTTGATGCAGCGCATGGGCTCACGACAAAGCCGATGCGCGGTACACTGGTAAGCAGGCCGTTGTCGGTCAGAGAGTCCAAGGCGGCGCGAATAGTATTAATACTCACTGCTTCGCTTTTGGCCAGTGTCCTGATAGAGCCTAATTTATGACCGGTTAACAGTTTGCCCTGTAAAATATCCCGCTCGATGCGATTGGCAATCAGTAGGTAGTTTGGTGTTTTCTTTTGCTCTGTACCCATTAAACATTCCAGCTATTGTGTCTGTGTTGCTGTTTAGATTATGCCTATACTGGCGGCAAGTAAAGACAATTAACAAGAGAGGTTGTAGATGGGAACGATAGAATTACTCAGTCCGTTTATGTTGGTGGCTTATACAATGTGGGCAACTCCTGGGCCAAATAACATGATGCTGGTGTATTCTGGGGCTAATTTTGGCTTCAGACGTACTGTGCCACATATTCTGGGGATTATTTTTGGCACTTGTCTGCTTAACTCTCTCGCGGTATTAGGCCTCAAACCTTTGATAGACCAGTGGCCGCAATTGATGTTGGTATTAAAAATTAGCGGCTCGGTGTGGTTGGTGATAATTGGCTGGAAAATGGCGAATGCTAGCAATACCCAGTCAGATAGAGAGCAGGCCAAACCAATGCGTTTCATACCTGCTGCACTGTTTCAATTTGCCAATCCTAAGGCGATTACTGCGACGCTTGCGTTAGTCAGTTTGATTTTAGTCGCCATTGAAACGGATGCGAGTCTAATCTGGCTAATTATAGTGATTATCCCACCGTTGAGTCTCTGCTCAATCATGCCCTGGGTCTTAGCGGGTAAAGCGATTAGACGTTTCTTATCGACCGATCTGCGCTGGAAGATATTCACCAGAGGGACGGGGTTATTAACAGCGTCGTGTGCAGTGTTCTTGTGGATATAAACTAGGGTAGCTTCCATCGAACCGATGGAAGCTCTGTCGTCATTATTCTACTTTGCTTCCCTCTGCGTAAGCGTAAATGCTGTGTTTACCATTCTTATTGATTTGATAAATCGGGTAGCGCATGGTTTTATTACCCACTTCCATTCCTGGGCTGCCAATCGGCATGCCCGGTACAGCCAATCCTAGTGCCCCTTCAGGTGGGTTGCTCAAAAAAGATTGCAGCGCCTGGTTGGGGATATGCCCCTCAAAGAAGAATCCATTGTCACTAATCGCCGTATGACATGAGCGGGCTTGATTGGGGATCAGCAGTTTATCTTTGATCGCACTCACATCGCTAGTGTTATGGATACTGGTAGAAAAGGAGCTGGGTAGCTGCTCAACCCAAGCCTTACAGCAACCGCAATTAGGGTCTTTGTGGATACTTAAGTGAATGTCGCTGGCTGCTATTACCTGGGGAACAGTCGCATCATCTGTGGTGCTGGTCTGTGCCATAGCTGGGGTTAAGTAAATGATGGTCAAAGCTGTAATCAGGGTTTTACTCAACGTTTTTAGTCTGCTCATTGTTATCTCTCTTGATGAATTATTTAAAATAAAGTTAGTGTTTCGATATTTTAAAAATTTAATTCAACCAAAGACAGAACAGAGAATGTCGCCTGGGGAAGTTTAATAACGATAGCTGGCGCTGATTTGCACGTGAAAAATAATGAGTGAAGCGCAGCAGTTGGCCACTGGTAAAAAGCTGGCTGGCGAACAGCACAATAAATATCACCAACGCGCTAAAACTGATACTTAAACCAAACCCCGCCTGCTGTGCACAGCTTTTATCCGCTTCACAGTGGTTATTATTAAACGTGGTTTCAAGGCCGGTAGTATTTAATGTGGAGGCCATAGGGTCAGCAGGTGTCGAGATTGCACTGTGTAATACCGCACAGCCAAATACAAATAGCAGCAGGATTGTGGTCAGTGGATGTTTATAGAGTCGAAAATGGTGTAACAATGCAATTACCTAAGGGTTGTACGCTGATAAATTGTCTGACTAGATTTTGCCAGCTTTTGTGTCGATATGACAGTGACTAGAGACCACAAGTTCCCAATGCTGTGTTGTAAGTGATAATTGTTGGCAAAATAGCACTTATCTCAAGCTTTTATTCTACTTCGACAGTGACTCGGTGGCATCTGAAAAAATTGGCTAAAGCAGTGACTAAAGTGATTACTGCTGACAAAGCCACTGGCAATGGCAATATTAGTAATAGAGTCATCGCTCTGTACTAAGAGTCTTCTGGCGTAAGTCAGACGAATTTCTAAATAGTGGCGCGAGGGTGAAGTTGCCAAATGTTGTTTAAATAGTCGCTCTAGCTGACGTCTGTTAGTGGATAACAATACTGCAATGTCCAAGATAACCAGCGGTTCTTCAATATTTGCATTCATCAGTTGTATGGCGCTGTGTAATAGCGGGGGCAAGGGTGTTTGTTGGTCGTATTGCAGTGGGTTCTGCTGGCTATTAGATGCTGATCTGTTGGCCTTTAAAATAGCTTGGACTGCTCTGCAAATTGGTGCTGAATATTTATTTCCTACCAGCTTTAACATCATCTCTAACGCGCCATTAGCATCACTACAACTTATCAGTAGCGGTTCAATCTGGTAGTGGTGGCGAGAGAGTTTAAGGGTCGGAAACTGTTCTTGAAACAGCGCATGATTATCAATGTGCAGCGCGCAGGTTTGATGGTCGATGACCTTGGCTTGTGCCAGTGCGATAGCGCCATTCCAAATGCTGCCCAAGGTTACCTGCCAGGCATGCGCTTGCTTAAGCAATTTGCTAAGTGGTGGATGGGGTTGAAAAGAGCAGCGCAAGCCTCCACAAATGATCAGCAAGTCGATAGTTGATGACTCCTCGAGCTTGAGTAGACTGAGTTCGCCATTGGTCGCAATTTCTATCCCTAGGTCGCTGATGACTCGATTGGATTTTAACGCGTAACTGCTCACCTCAAATAAAGTTTCGCCGCTGACTAAATTGGCGGTAATCAGTACATCGATGGCGGCGGTAAAAGACATCATCGAAAAATTCTCCAATAAGACGAAGGCCACTTTAAAACTTTGCACTTGCCTCTCATTGCTGGGTAGATACAGACTGTTGATATCTTGCATCACGCTGCTAAAGACTCGCGTATTTGACATGTATCTACTCCTAATTAATGGGTAGCTAATTTAGCGGTTAATCGATGCAAAGTAAATTGGAAGTATACGGCTGGACTAAAGGCCTAAGACCAAAGTCGTATAATGCTGCTACTGTCAAAAAACTTATATTTCTGGCAAGCTAGCGGTAAATTAAATAACCCTAGATTCGGTAGACGAATCACGAAAGTCTGCAGCAGTTTTTGTTGCGCCTAGCAAGCTAGAAAATATTATCATCATCAGTAAGGTGACTACTAAATTTTCTATTTTCCAAGGCACAGCAATTTCTTACACAGCATGTTCGTGCCTAACTACCGAATCTAGAATGGCAGGAGAGAGTGTATGAATAATTTTGAAAATATCATCTTAGAGCAAATAGAAAGCCAAGTTTATTGTCTCACCATTAATCGGCCCAAGGTATTGAATGCACTCAATCAGCAAACGATCACCGAGTTGCAAGCCGCGATCCAAATCGTGGCTACTGATGCCAGTGCCAGGGTGTTATTAGTGACAGGTAGCGGTGAAAAAGCTTTTGTTGCGGGTGCCGATATCAAGCAAATGCAGGCATTAGCGCCCCTTGAGGCAAAAGCCTTTAGTGAGCAGGCTCTGGCGACATTTAGACGTTTGGAAATGCTCGATATCCCGGTGATTGGATTAGTTAATGGCTTTGCATTAGGCGGCGGTTGTGAGCTGGCGATGAGCTGTGATTTTATCTTTGCCTCTGAAAATGCCAAGTTTGGTCAGCCGGAAGTCAGCTTGGGAGTCACCGCAGGTTTTGGCGGTTCACAGCGGTTACCTCGATTAGTGGGGCGTGCTATGGCGATGGAAATGTTAGTCAGTGGGCGCATGTTAGATGCCCAGGAAGCAAAGCAGCGCGGCTTAGTTAACCACGTCTACCCACAGGCAGAGTTACTCGAGCAAGGTCTGAAGATGGCGAAAAAAATCATTAAAAATGGCCCTGTTGCAGTGAAGTTGACTAAAGAGCTAGTACAGCGCGGTCAGGATTTGGATTTAGAGAACGCCTGCGCGATGGAGAGTAATTTGTTTGGCTTGTGTTTCGCCACAGATGAGCAGAGCGAGGGCATGAGCGCCTTCTTAGACAAACGTTCCGCTAAGTTTTAATCTTAAATAGAAATAGTAGAGTCAGATTATCGGGTGATCAATCTGCTCCACAGTTAAGCATAAGTTGTAAAAATAAGTACAATCAATCGGTTATTGGTATTGCCAGGTCCTGTGCCGGCTGAAAAGCCGGCTACCAAACCAGTCACCGGCCAGTGCTACTGAGCGGTGTAGTCGCTAAGGTTTATTTAATCTGCGCTAAAATGTTGTTCAAACGCTCTTTGTTCATGACAAATTTAGTGGCGTAATCGGCAGATTTTGCTTTGATGTCCGCTAAATTTGTCGGCTTTCCAGCGACAATGACAGCGACCATAGCCATGATTGAATGAGGGTCGCACTGGATGACATAGACGCCCTCTTGCTCAATAGTCACAATGATTTCAGTGCTAAGATCACCTTTAAAAGGTGTTGCACCAGCGGGTATCAAGTTGGCAACACTCTCTGCATTGTGACCCAGTTCTTTGGGGATAAATTTAACAGTGTCCCCTACAGCAACGTTTAATAGGGCAGGTTCAAATGCCATAATGCCAGTGGCATTAGAATTTAGCATGAGTACGCTGTGCTCGGCGGCCATCACAGTAGTGCTTACGCTTCCGGCTAAGCATAGCGAAAAAGCTAGAGATAATAATTGTTTGGTCATTTTAGTGACTCCTTTTAGTTTCAAAAATAATTAAGGGTAGAGTAGCGAAATTTTGCTGGATAGTTTTTGATGTATATCTATTAACTTTGCTAAATTGACCTAATGTATCGAAAATTTTGCAATTTTATCGGCAGAGGTCCCTGATAATAAATTCCCGTGGTCAATAAAAGCTAGATATTCCGTTGACGGCGGTAATGCGTTTCAGGTGGGTTGCAAAAGGAAGTTGTCGATGTCTAACTCGTGTCTAGGATATGCACCGATTATGCTTAGACTAGGAAAATTGGCTTAGATAAGTAAGCAGTATCTGTGTTTGGCTGAGGCTTATGTCTTGATTGGCGATGGTCTAAACAACATTGGGTAAAAGTGGGTTAACTGATGGGTTAAGGTCTGGTATGTGCTGAGTCTGAGATGACAGCGCAGGCGGCTCCTGAGTTTAATCTAGAGGCGTAAAAATTTAAGAGTAACTCTTCGCCATCGGTCAAGGCATTCAGCTTATCGTGATATTGTTGAAATATTTGCCAATTTACCGGGCTCTCTACCAGCAGCTGTTCGGCAATGGGTGATATCGCTGTTCGTAGTTGCCGGTTGTCAATGTTTACCAGTACCTGATCGATGTACCCCTCAATGATGTTAAAGTTGGCCACCCCAGACTCCCAGTTGCAGGTACTGAGATAAATTTGTGCAAAAGGAAACCCCGAGAGGCGGTATAAACCGGTGAAGGCATCTTCGAGTTGTTCAAGCTGCTTATGGCCGACTTCTAAGGAGATAAATTTATCGCCGATATCACGTAATTGCGATTCAGCAACTTTGTGCTTTCCGCTAAAGTTGATTTTTGCCAAAGTTAGAACAACATTGGGCTGCACGCGTAAAAACCTGGGCTTAGTAGCAGGTTTAGCGGTTAGGTATACCCTTTGTCCAGCAATGGTTTTTGGGCGGATGAGTAAGAGTTGGCGACTGAAAAAAGTGAATAATTTATGCAGTGTGACGGCCACCCCCGTCTTGCTTAAAGAAGCGAGCAAAGATCTTTTAGCCAGTGGCTTAGCTGCGATACCAGAACGGGAAAACATCGAAATTTTTACCTAATATAAAAGTCAGCTACTGGTAAATAAAGCATCTTACATGGGTGCAAAACACTCATTTTTACTTTGTTGAATAGCTCTCGACTCCCTGTCGATTAAGTATTTGACTGCTGCGAAAACATTTTAAAAAGCGTATAAAAATAACGGTGCATAAATACGCATACTGTCTGAATATAAGAACAAAAATCAAGATGGATTCATACTGGTACTAGTTGTAGGTTTTGATTAATAAAAGCGAGTTATGGCCGATAAGCTAGTGGGTAGGGGGTGTTGGCCTGCAAATCTCAGTTCAGCTGCAGATGAGGTGCGTTATCAGGGTGTTTTCTGGTTAAGGGAGAGGCTCTATAAAGGCCGCTTTTAGTGGGTGAATTTACAGCATCATAAATAGGTCATTTTTGGGCAATGTAACGTTACTGTGGAAAAAATTCATGCAAGAAATCGAAATATTACAGCAAGCTATTTACAAGACAATCGATGATATCGAACATTGGCAGGAGGTATTGTGTTTGATGTGCCAACTGACGGGGGCGAGTAAAGGGATTATTTCCCTGCGGGATGGTCTTACTGCAGAGCTGGTTATTCCGACAGATGTTAGACAGGAATTGAGTAGCCCGCTACTCTACGGTTTCTCTGAAACAGAGATAGGGAGTTACGTGACTCACTATATCTCGTTAGATCCATGGACACCCTTCGAAAAATTATTCCACCCGAGTGAGCCTACTTCACTGGCCAAGTTTGTCGATTTAAAGACGCTGCAAAATAGCGAGTTTTGGCAGTGGCTTGAGCCCCAGGGCATCACCGATACTACTGTGCTAGAAATTGGCCAGTCTGCTCCGAATTGGATAGCAATGAATTTGTATTATCCAACCACCACTGACACCATTAAAAAGAAAGTACTTGAATATACCAGAAAATTGCAGGGCAGCATGCAAGATGCCTGGCGTATCGGCCAGCGCTTGCGGGCTTCTGAGCAAGCGCCGAATAGATTGGGATATTTTCTGGAGCGCCAACCGCAGGCGGCCTTAATTCTCTCCGCCACCGGGGAGATTATTTTAGAGAATAACAAAGCCGTTACCCTCAAAGAGACAGAGACGAATATTTATCAATTAAACAATCGGTGTTTTGTTTTTCACGACCCACAGCTACAAGGTCAGTTGCAAGAGGCCATGCAAGCATTGAGGCTGAGTGCGGATGGCCGTTTAGACGAAATTAAATTTTCCAGTAAAACGCTGGATTTAACCCTCACCTTGATCGAAAAAGCCGAGGACCAATTGGGGACTGATAGCGGTGCAAGATTGCTTAGTATTGGCTTGGTCAGTGCTCAATTGTTACCTCTGTGGAATAATGCTCTGTTAACTAAGCGTGAGCGCCAGTTAGTAGAGTTGTTAGCCAATGGAGGAAAAATTGTCGATTTCATTAACAGCTATGAAATGTCCAAGAGTACGGGTCATTTCCACTGGCAAAATGTTAAACGCAAGCTGGGGATTAAAGATCGCTCTGAAATACAGGTAAAACACCAGTTGTATCTACAGAGCTTATAATCACCCCTCAGGCTAGTCCTAGGTGATATTTCTAGCGACTATACTGATGCTTTGAGTCGGGTCTTGTTGTAAGGTTTCGCGCCACTCATGTCGACAGTGGCATGAGGGTTGCGCTAATGGAGTTTCCCCCAGCAGGCGATACCCTGCGATGAATTCATTGACTTGTTTATCGCAGTCCGGACAGTTATTGGGACCCGCCACTGGCGGTGGGGTATCCTCAAATCCGCCAATAGAAAGCGGCCAGCCATATAATCTTGCCTGTTGCATTATCTCTACAATACTCCACAACCAAGGTGGGCGAAATTCACCGTTATTGTACTGAGTCTCAAGTGCGGTACCTGGCGGCACAAAGGCACAGGAGAGGGCTATTTCATCTACCCCTAAGTTGTGTAAATACTCTAAGGTGGCCAGGGCTTCATCGATAGCTTGGCGCTCACTCAACTGTGGCGCTTTTAAAAATGCGTAGATAAAAACTTGTACTCCCAAATCTTGCATCATCGCTACTTTTTTCTCGAACAGTGCCAGGTCAATTCGCTTCTTTAAATAGCTATTTCTGACTTTATCGCTAATGCTCTCAAACCCCACGGCGACCATTAAATCGGTGGTGCCTAAAATAGCGCGCGCCTCAATCAGTTTAGATTTTGCAATGTAGCTGGGGTAGGCCTCTACCATGAGTTGTCGTATATTGTCTCGCTTTGCGACATTTTCGTAGATATAGCGCTGGGTTGTTGCGGGTATTTCCGGGGAGGGGAAAAAACTACCGCCATTAAAAACCGCCAATTTTTGGAACTCCCCTGGAGCACTGACAGCGCTGTTGTACATCTGTTGGTAAATATCAGCGCTTAAGGTCCAGGGGGAGAAGTCTTTTTCATGCCCTGCGCCTTTGATTACATACCGAGAAAAATCGGGGAATGCGCAAAAAGGGCAAACATCACCTTTCTTTGCTCGATAATAGGCGCAGCCGCCACCGGGTATGATGAGAGTACGCTGCTGAATTTGTTGGTTGTAAACGGGGGAGTATCTAAGATTTGTGGTGAAGTCATAAGGATAGCCTTGAATAGTGTTGGTCATCTGAATCTCCGGTGGTAACGAAACTGTGATGGCATCATCTATGGCGGATTACGTTTTGTCAGTGCACTGATAGTGGACTGAAAGAGAGGCGGTATTGATGGCTAAGTGGTAGCTAGTTTTGTTTTTTTGTCGGCCTTTTGCTAGTCGTTGTCGGGTCCAGGCACCTATCAATGCTCGTATCCACTGCTGGCCAATTTCCGTAGAACTCTGAGTTTGAATGAGGTCGAATAACGCCTTTCTAAAGGCGTTTCTGGGCACTTTATTGCGAAGTGCCCAAGATTTAACGGTGTCTTCACTAAAAGTATCACTGAGAGTTTCCTGGTGTATTGCGTTGACGATGGAGGGATAGCTCCAATCCCCCGCTACCACCAGAGCGATAAATAGCTCACTGGAGCTCATTAAATGACTATTTCCTGGTGGCGGCGCCTGTATTTTTCCTAAATATTGAACATTGCTGGTCAGCGTTTTGCGGTGCATATGAATTCCCTTTTGATGGCCTTTTCTCAGCTGCAGGTTAAATCTAGATTCGCTAGTTAGGCGCGAAAAAGCTGTGTAAGAAATTGCTGTACATAGGAAAATAGAAAATGTAGTAGTCACCTTATTGATGATGAAAATATTTTCTAGTTCTCTAAGTGCATCAAGAGCTTGTGCAGACTTTCGTGATTCGGCAGCTGAATCTAGGTTAAAGCAAAGAAAAGGTGAATTGCGCGGTGAGGTAAGGGTGAATTTTTAGCTTGAGAGGTGAATGTTGCATAGCCCTGCTCGCTTAGGCGACTGGCTGATGATTAGTCCGTTAATTACTTTAACAGACATTACTGTCGATTGAATGGTGCACTTATCTGCCACTCTTTTGAAACAATACCTGAAAAAACAGCAGCAAGTTTGAAGACAAGCTGCTGTATGTCGAAGCCTGATTGAGAGGAGGAGCGTATTTAAACAATAGCCACAGCGGCCATCATTGTTGCGTTTGTTGAAATGCTAAATGTTATCTGCGAGACTTAAAGGCTATTTTTTACAATTAGTTATATTTGCTTTGTGTTTATAGATAGGTTTTATGCGATTTTAAATGCAGCTCTTTCTTGCCCTCGCACATCGCTGTCCTGAAAAAAGGCAAATGTAAAATGAATATTCAGATTTCCCCCCTTTGAGTATGCTAAGTCGCTGGCGAAAACCTATAGAAACTAACATAGAGGCTTGTGCCTCTCAATTTCAATTGGTTGAATCTCTCTCTCAAACCGTGCCAAATGATAAGCTGCAATTGGAGCTTGAGGATATCTTACAGTATTGGCCCGAGCGAGTTCTTACACACCCAAGCTGGACTCATACTAGACCCATTGGAGATATGATACCGGCGTTGCAATACCGTGATATTCAAGTAACGCCAGCTCTTGTCGCGCTGGATCAGGGTTTGCGAGCGCATTCTCTGGTCAACATTAGTATAGAGTCGTTGTTATTAGAGCAACAGGGGCTCAGTGTCATTTTTGGTGAGGCTGGTAGTGGTAAAACGACCTTGCTCAAGCAAATTACCAGCACTTTAATAGACCCTCTTAAAAAGCCTAGTTGGCTGCCGCTATATTGTTCACTGGAAGATTATTCGCTCCAGCAGACAGCTGATTCAAAGACGGATTTGTTAATGTTTATACTGCAACAATGCGGGGTGCAAAATAAACAGCAGCAGTCTCATTGGAGTGTAGTACTACGGGCTTTAGCCCGGTACAAAAAAATAAAAGTACTCTTGTTATTCGATGATTTACCCGCCGTTTCAGTCGTTAGCAAACGCTTGATTTTACGTGAAATACAAGCGTTGAGTGATTTGTTTGCAGTGATAGTCTGTGCTGATTACGCTGAGACTACGAGCAAGTTAAAGGCATCCAATCACTATCAATTAAGTTCATTGACGATGCGTGGGCGGCGCTGTTTAATTGAAAACTACTGTTCATTAGTGGCACAGCCAGAGCGAGCTATAGATGTTCAGACATTTCTAAATGCCTCAGATTGTTACGCTAATGCCATTCGTACGCCCGCTTCAATGCTTATCTTTTGCGCCGCCTATTTACAGAGCAGTGTGGTGATGGAATCCGTTAGCGTTAACCATTGGGCGCTGACTTGTCTAGTGGTCAAGCAGTTGGTTCTCTATCAGCACAGTCGCTCGAGCGGAGTGCTGGCACCCAAAGCGCTGCATTACTTAGAGACTTTGGCTTTTAATTTATGTAGCCATAACGCTGCGCAACAGGGAGTGTTTGAGCTAGACGCCTTGCCACAGTGGTCTTTAAAGCAAGGGTATGTAGCCGAACTCAAGCAATCTGTGTTTCTAACCCGAATAGTCGGTATGAATTCGCCTTGGGGGTTTTCTGATCAGCTGTTACAAGCGCATTTTTGTGCTAGATATGTGCTGCAATTATCAGAGTACAGTCTATCGGCACTAGTTGATAAACAACTATTAAATCCTCAGTGGTTACCGGTTTGGAAGTTATTAGCTGCGAGTCATTTATTAGCACCAGCCTTTTGGGACAAATGTAAGCGCTTACTTAGCTCCAAAGATAGATACTCGGTGGTAATTGTATTGCTGGCAAAGCTCATGAGCGGTATGAGTACAGTGGACGGTGGTAATGACCTGTTGGGGATCAATCTTAAAGAACAACTAGAAAAAATAATAGCCAGTAGCTGTTATCCTGGTGGATATCAAAAAGTACTAGATAGGTTAAAATTTGCTCCAGCTCCAGATGAGAGGCAGCCGTTAACTGACTCGGTTGATAAGGTCTCTGGAAATGACTACCTTGGTAAGTTGAAAACTCTGTCGACACTTAATAGTGACTATTCAGAGCTGCAAGTATGGTTGACTGAATGGGTCAAATCGAAGAGGCAGCTGTGCCTTCAGCCTTGGCGTTTAACATCGGATCTCACTCTAGAAAAATCCACAGCGCTAATTAATATCAGCAAAATTGCCGATGCTGCGATTCCAATACAGCGGTGGTTACTGGCAAAAGTGCAGTACATGGATCATGCGCTGGCTGTGCAGGTATTGCAAGAGTGGTTGATACAGGCCCAAAGTAGGGAGTTTAAAACGCGCATCATTCGCTCTTTAGGGGAGCTTCAAGACAGTGCTGCACAGTCTTTTATGTACCGCCAATTGGCCGAGACTAATGGCGACTTGCAAGCAGAAATTTTGTCACAATTACAGGTGGTCAATGATAAACAAGCCGAGTTAATCAGCCCATTTACCTCGCTAAAATATCACATTGAGATTAGGCAGCAAGCTATCAAAGCACTCTCTTACAGTACGGCTCCGCCCGTGGTATATCAATTGCAGGCACTGGCTCAATTTGACCAAAGCCAGCCAGTAAAGCTGGCGGCACTGGCTGCGTTAAAAGGTAAAAAATTGTTGGGCTCTATTGTCTGGTTGGTGAAAATGCTCAACAGTGATCGATTCAGTAATCAACTGCGTCTGGCAGCGTTTGAACTTTTAATGTTCTATCGAAATCAGCAGTATCCGCAAGTCACAGCACCTTTAGAGCAGTTATTATATCGACAGGTGATAATAGGGCTGCGTAATTCAAGTGATATATTCTCAGAGTTAGCGGCAAAAAATAGCGCATCATTTGGGCCGTTAGTGAGTCAGCAGTTATTGCATGTTTGTGCCGATCATAATTTTAGTGACCTAGTGCGTGGTTATGCTTGCCAAGCACTCGCCGCAATAGGCTGTCTAAAAGCAATACCCCGATTATTGCAGATTATTAACAACCATCAATATTCGCCAGAGGATACAATAAATACCCACAGTCTCGCTTGGTCAGCTGCTCAGGCGATGGTGCGTTTAAATGTAGAGTTGGCTGCTAAGTCCCGCTCGCCCTGGCTGATCGCTGCGTTGACCGAGCATTGTTTGGAATATAATCTACTAATTGCTCAGAGGGATTGCAGAAATAATAAAGGGCAGAAAAAAACCAAAGCCTTCGCACCTAGTCTTGATGATAGTCTGGATGCTAGTGAACAACTCAACAGGATGAGAGCGCTGTGCCAATATCTGCTCGCGCATGGTTATGTGAGCTTAACCGCCAATAACCCAAACCAGATGCAACCACCGCTGTTTGATAAACCCTCACCGGCAAGTATCAGTGCTACCCAGAGCGTTAATATCAACACGGGGAGGAAATTTTTAAAAGGGGGAAAGATTAGCAGCGCCTCGGCCAGTAAAATCTTAGACCGCTTGCGGTCATTGCCTTTTTCCGGGTTGTTGTATTAGTCGCCACAGCAAGCAACACTTTCGGTACATGTTTAGTGACCTGACCCTCAAGATAAATAGCGACAGTCTAAACACACCAAAAATACAAAGGTGTGATCATGTTAATACGAACTATGAAAATAGAGGACATAGCAGCTGTTGTGGGTATTGAACGAGTCGCTTGGGGTGAGAGTGCTGCAACGGTTGAGCAAATTAGATTGAGGGCACAAACTTTTGCCGAGGGTAGCATTGTGGCACAGGATGCGAGCGGGAAGTTGGTGGGTTACGCCTCGTCACAGCTGGTGGATCAAATATCGACGAAAACCTGGGCGGCACAAACCGATGGTGGCAATATCAGCAAAACTCATATTCCCACCGGCAATATAGCTTATGGGGTGAGCATGTCGGCGTTACCTGAAGCAGCTAATCACTCTATTGGCAGTTTGATCATTAAATACTATTATCAGATTTATGTTGCCAGCGGGCGCTGTAGCTTACTTTGTCTAGGTTCTAGACTACCTGGCTTTAAGCGCTGGCGCAGTGAAACCCAGGGTAATATAAAAACCTATTTAGCCGAGACGTTTAACGGCTATTCGAGAGATCCTGAATTGCGCTTATATCAAAAAAATGGTTTTCAGTTACTCTGGGAGATAGAGGACTATTATCCAGATGAGCAGAGCCATAACTTTGGTGCCATGATAGTGCAGCGATAGCAACCAGCGGCCCAGAGATTGTTAGTTGGTCTGCGCTACACAAAAGGGTACTTTAGCCTAGAGTCGTGATTCAACTGCCGAGTCTAGGTTTAACCAATAATGCCTCGGCTGAGTAACTTGTTGAAAGTTGACTGATTCATCTGCAGGTCACCTAGCAAAATTTGCTGGGTATGCTGGCCCAGTGCCGGCGGCGCACTGCGGTATTCAACCGGGGTAGCGGATAAATTTATCGGCGAGGCAATGGTATCAACCAGTTGATCATGCTCGTCGGGCACTTGGCGCACCATCTGGCGATGCTTGATTTGCGGGTGATTAAAGACCTGCTCTAAGTTGTTCACAGGGCCACAGGGCACCGCTACCTTCTCCAACGCCTCGATCCAAAAATGACTTGGCTGGGTCGCCAATACAGCGGCGATCAAGCCCACTAGTTCGCCACGGTGCTCTACTCGCTGCGCATTGGTGGCAAAGCGCGGGCTGCTGGCCAGCTCTGCAAGGTTAATGACCTGACAAAATTTGGCGAATTGACTGTCGTTGCCGACCGCTAAAATGATACTGCCATCACCTGTGGTGAAAGTTTGATAGGGCACAATATTGGGGTGAGCATTGCCGAGTCTGGTGGGGTTGTTACCGCTGGCCAGATAATTCATACCCTGATTAGCCAGCGTCGCCATCTGCACATCAAGCAAGGCAATATCGATATATTGTCCCTTGTTGCTTTGATGACGTGCCATGAGTGCGGCCAGCGTAGCATTGCAGGCATAGAGACCGGTCATGATATCGACCAGCGCCACCCCGACCTTCATCGGTTCACCCTCTGGCTCGCCGGTGATGCTCATTAGCCCGCCTTCACCTTGGATCATGGCATCGTAACCGGCTTTGTTGGCACTGGGCCCCGTTTGGCCAAAACCAGTGATCGAACAGTAAACCAGCTGGGGGTTTATGCGGCTAAGACTCGCATAATCCAGGCCATACTTGGCTAACCCTCCGACCTTGTAATTCTCGATCAGCACGTCGGCATCTGTAATTAAATCGCGAATAATCTGTTGTCCATCTGCATGGGTGATATCGATAGCGATTGATTGTTTATTGCGATTAGCACAGTGAAAATAAGCCGCCATGGGTGGTTGCTCATCGCTGGCTTCCCTGATGAAGGGGGGGCCCCAGTAACGGGTATCGTCACCTTTTTTTGGCTGCTCAACTTTAATCACTTGAGCGCCTAAGTCCGCCAGCATCTGCGAGGCCCAAGGGCCGGCTAAAATACGGCTGAGATCGACGACCTTAATTCCCGTTAAAGCGCCGGCCATTAGCAGAACGCCTGAATGCCAGTGATCGCACGACCCAAAATTAACGCGTGTACATCATGAGTACCCTCATAAGTATTCACCGCCTCGAGGTTCATCACATGCCTGATCACCCCATACTCATCGCTGATGCCATTGCCACCGTGCATGTCTCGCGAAACCCGTGCAATGTCTAAAGACTTGCCGCAGTTGTTACGTTTTAGCAGCGAAATAAGTTCGACTGGGCACTGGCCTTTATCCATTAAACGACCCATCTGTAAACAACCTTGTAGTCCTAGGCTAATCTCGGTTTGCATATCAGCCAGCTTCTTTTGAATTAACTGATTGGCCGCCAGTGGGCGATTAAATTGTTTGCGTTCTAAGGTGTAAGTACGAGCGGCTGCAAAACAGAACTCCGCTGCGCCCAAGCTGCCCCAGGCGATGCCATAACGGGCTTTATTTAAACAGCCAAAAGGTCCGGCAAGGCCCTTTATTTCGGGGAACATATTGGCATCGGGGACAAAGACATTATCCATCACAATCTCACCGGTAACCGATGCCCGCAGCGCAAACTTACCTTCAATTTTAGGTGTCGACAGTCCCTCCATGCCTTTCTCCAGCACAAAACCACGAATAACTCCCTCCAGCTTCGCCCATACCACCAAGACATCGGCAATCGGCGAATTCGTGATCCACATCTTGGCGCCGTTTAATCGATAACCGCCATCGACCACCGTGGCGCGGGTGAGCATTGATCCTGGATCGCTACCCGAATCCGGCTCGGTTAAACCAAAGCAGCCGACCCATTCGCCACTGGCCAGCTTAGGCAAATATTTGCGTCGCTGCGCTTCACTGCCGTAAGTGTAAATGGGATGGATCACCAGTGATGCCTGTACACTCATGGCGCTGCGGTAACTGCTATCTACGCGCTCAACTTCACGAGCGACTAGACCATAGCTAACATAATTGACCTCGCTGCCACCATATTCTGTCGGCAGAGTCGCACCGAGCAGTCCTAAATCACCCAATTCAGTCATGATCTCGCGATCAAATCTTTCATGGCGGTTGGCTAATAGTATTCTAGGTAACAGTTTGTCTTGGCAGTAGGCGTGGGCAGTATCGCGGATCATCCGCTCGTCTTGGGTTAATTGGCTGTCGAGTAACATCGGATCTTGCCAGTTGAAGGGGGTGCGTTTGCTCATGGTGACTCCAAAAATTAAGCAGCAAAATAAGTAATTGGGATTACTTTACGCCTTAAATTATGATAAATATAATATATTGAAGTTATATTTTTAATAAATAAATTATATGAATTTACAGCAACTAGAATATTTTAAACAATTGGCGGATACCGGTAATTTTACCAGAGCAGCCAAGAAAATAGGCATCGCCCAGCCAGCCCTAAGTATTGCGATTAAAAATCTTGAGCAGCGACTGGGATTAAACCTAATCAATCGCAGCGATAAAAATGACTTTTTGACCGCCGAGGGTAAGGTGCTCTATCGATCAGCCGTACAATTGTTGGCCAATGCTCAGCAGGTCGCGCTGCAGATGCAAGAGCTTAAAGACCTGAATAGCGGGGTAGTGCGCTTTGGCGTATCGGCGATGATAGGGTCGTATTATTTTCCTGAAGTTTTAGTCGCCTTCAAACAGCAATATCCAAATATCAACGTGCAATTGTATGAGCAGGGCACCGTGGCGCTGGAAATCATGTTGCTAAATGGTGAAGTGGATATCGCCCTGATTCGCGCCGAACAACAATCCTCGCAACTACGTTATGTCGACTTTATCGAAGAGCCGATGATGGTGGGCATGCCAATGGACCATCCTCTGGCCGCTTGCCAATCAATGACACTCGCCACCTTTTGTCGGCAACCGCTGATCTTATTTCGTGAAGGCTATTTTTTACGCGAGGCCATTAGCCAATACTCTCAACAGCATCATGTGCAATTAGACATCAAGATGGAAACCAACCTGATTGAACTGCAAAAGTCTCTGGTGAAAAATAATCTGGGCATCACCAGTTGCTTAAGCGGCATCATAAGTGATGACCCTGATCTAATCACGTTACCATTTTCACCACCGATAGTATTAAAACTCGGTCTGGCGTGGAAGAAAAATCACTACCTGTCGAACGCCAGTAAGACCTTTATGGAGTTCATTCAACTGCATTACAGGGGCGAGTGATTGGCTGGTCTTTAATGGGTTTTTGAGATCATAGTGACTAACGTTTAAGATCAAGGGGTTTCAGGTGCAGTTTCGACTAATTGAATCTACACGAAAAAAGAAACGGAACCGAAGAGACTCTTTGCCATTCCTGGCACCGCCAAAGACGTACATCGCGCACATAAAAATATTACCCTAATATGCCGGAAGGCTTATCCGCTATTTACTAAATTGACGGCCGCTCAGCTTTGCCATCTAGAAAGCTGCTCCCTTGACAATAGCTCCTGCATCCATTCAACCCGGAATAAGACGCTGGGAACATGAAGAAGTACTTGATGATATGCAGGCAAGGCTAGAACAAGCACCCGAGTCTATGAAAATATGACGTTTGGCTGTAACACACCCCTTCGGATCCATTAAGGCATGGATGGGGCCGCTCGTTTGTTAACCAGAACTTTGGGGCGAGTCAGCACCGAAATGAGCCTGCATATATTGCCATATAATATGAAACGGGTAATAAATTTTGTCGGATTTTACACATTGCTAAAGACTATAGTGGCATAGCCATAATGCAGCGTTATAGGGTGTAATTAAACGCTTGTTTCTGATATTCATCAACCTGAAAATTTATGCAACTGAACGACGAAGGATTACAGTCTAAGGAAGTAGTGAGTTATCCTGTACGCCGCGCAGGGTACTTACGTAACCAAAGAAAGCTAAGCGGCCAACAGAGATAAAATTTTGTTGCATCTGTATTAGAGATGAAATCTTGTTTCATCTGCATTTACTTTGTCAGAACGCTTGTAAAGGACTAGCCATTAACGTCCATTCTTCCGCGGATCAGTGTGCCCCTCTTTATGGGTATTAACCACTTAGACTTACGTTATAAAAAAAGCACGGGAAATATTCTGGGATTTATTCGCTACTTCTCTAAGGCATAGATAGATCCTAGTATTTAATATAATCAGGAAATTCACAGCAATACACTGGGTTTGTGTTTTTACACAATCTGGGCCGACAGTCGTCATAGCTAACCGAAGATTCTGCGCTTGCAAGTCTGGCCAAGTAACGGAAAAATCTGATACATAGCCGACTCTGCTTTACTTTAGAAGGTAGGTATTGGCACTTCGTGTCTTGGAGGTGTTACATCCAAGATGCGGCGTGTGTTATGAATTTACTATGCCATAAAAACCATGAATCAAGCAAAATTAATGGTTCGAGTGTTTCAGTAAACGGTTAGCCAAATGTTTTACTTCTAAATGTAGTTCTGTTGGCCGATGAACTACGAATTCAAATGGCCAAAAAGCCAGCTGTCGAGCAAACCAAGCTAAATCACTGCACTGATGATGTAATATAACGCCACCTTCAACTTGCACTAACAGCCCGATACTTTGCTCTACATAAGAGTGGGCGGTTTCTAAGTCTGTACGTAATAAAACTTCGACGGAAAATTGCCTTGGTAGCGTAGCTATTGCGTGCCGTAAATGATTGGTCACGTCAAATCCATTGGGTCGCTCAAAAGTAAAAACTAAACTATCGATGCTGGTGATGCGATCAACTCGAAATGTTCTGACACTTTGACGAAGTTGACAATATCCGACTAAGTACCAATAACCCAAATAAAAAGCCATACCATATGGGTCAACATCTCTTTCGCTTATGTCCTTATCGGCGGCTCTATAACGCATCGAGATTCGTTGCTGGTTTGACGCTGCCGTACTCAACGTAAACAGTAAACTGTTTTTGTCATTCGGTGTTTCTCGTGACGATGGCAGGTCCAAGCTTACAGTCTCAGCAATAGATCGAACCTTTTGTTTTAGACTGCTTGGCATAACCCGTTCTAATTTTGCCTGCGCTGAAGCAATTGCAGGCGCGGCGTGAACCAAGCCAATCTGTTTTGCTGCTAATAAACCTATGACTAAAGCCATCGCTTCGTCTTCATCAAACATCATAGGTTGCAGTTTAAAACCAGACACTAAGGTATAACCGCCATAGCGACCACGTTCGCTGATGATGGGAATCCCGAGATCCTCAAGCGCGACAATATAACGCCGTAAAGTACGGCGGTCTAACCCAAGTCGGTCCGATAGTTCAGCACCACTTAGCCGCCCATAATTTTGCAGTAGTTCAAGAACCGCCAAAATGCGGTTTGTTGGTCGAGCCATAAGACAAATAAACTAATGATTAATAATAGGACAGGTATTGCCCTATATGACATTTATACTAGCATCCATTGCTGTTATTCGAAACAACAAATCCATGCTGTAAAAAAGGAAAATAAATGAACTCAATATCTAAACAATCAAATGCCGCCGATTTTGATTTTTTTATCGGTACGTGGCAGGTCAAACACCGAAAGCTCAGGCATCGCTTAGAAAAATGTTCAGACTGGGATGAGTTTTCTGGCACTACCACTACTCAAAAAATTCTCGGGGGTGCGGGCAATTTTGATGATAATCAACTCGATATACCACTGGAGAGCTATTGCGCTGCAACCATTAGAACATATAACGAAAAAACGGCTATGTGGTCTATTTGGTGGCTGGATGGTCGATATTCTGATCAACTTGATACTCCCATGAGAGGCCAATTCATCGACGGCATTGGAACATTCTATGCCGAAGATACATTTGAAGGTAAATCGATCAAAGTGCGATTTTTATGGACAATACCCACCGCACAATTTCCACGCTGGGAGCAAGCGTTTTCGGAAGACGGGGGCCAAACATGGGAAACCAATTGGATTATGGATTTCAATAAAGCCTTTTAGTAATTTTCTGATGAACCCAGTTTAGCGACTATTGTTATGGCGCGGTAAATCTACTGCGCTATTTGGAACATGATATATGCTGTTATACGGAAGTACCGACTCAGGTCACTCATACAAAGTGAGATCTTTTTTACTGTTATCCAATACGCCGCACCAATATAAGTGGATTGACCTCAAATTACCCAGAGCAAAACGTGGCAGCACATTTGTTGCTGCCAGTAAATTTGGAGAAGTTCCGTTATTGATTAATCAGGATCAGACTTTCTGCCAATCTAACGCGATCCTAATATATTTAGCCAAACTAACTGGGCAGTTTGGCGGGGTTGCCAATAAACACTCACAGGCCATTGCTGAATGGCTTTATTGGGAAAGCAATCGCATAGGCTTTAGCATTCCAAATCTTCGTTATGCGTTAAGTATGGAGGATCAGCCACAAGAGGTGTTGTTGTATTTGCGCAGTAGGGCAGTTTGCGACTTGAGCGATTTAAATAACGCACTTTCGGCTCAGGATTTCCTATTGTCTTGTGGCCCAACTATTGCTGACATTAGCTGTTCAGCCTATTTATTTTGGTTAAATGACATCGCCATTAACTTAGAAGATTATTCTTTTATAAGCGCTTGGCTGGACAAGATTGTAGCCCTTCCAAATTGGGCTCATCCTGATGATTGTTTATTACCACTGATAGAGTCATGACCAGCTTATCAATGACGGTGAAAGCAGTATAAAGAATATAAGCCCTGTTCAATCCACGTTAAAATAATACAGCTCGTAGGGCGAGTTTTTGCTTTGCTTACTTTTATTTTCCTCGTCAAAAGAAAATGAGTCGACGCAGTCGAAACCGCACTTCAATTTCTAGATATTAAGCTTCAAAAAAGAAATCCGTTAAAGTCTCTTGATTTAAAGGGTGAGAATTTGTTAATTGAAATGGCCAATTAATAAAATGCACAGAACCCTTATTCTATATTCTGGATCTGCTCCCGCATTTGCTCAATCAACACTTTAAGTTCAACGGCACTATTGGTGGTCTCCACCACAATAGACTTAGACGACAGTGTATTGGCTTCACGATTCAGCTCTTGCATTAAAAAGTCGAGTCTGCGGCCAATAGCTCCTTTTTGCTGCAAGATACGCCGCACTTCTTGCACGTGTGTATCTAATCGGTCAATCTCTTCCGCGACGTCGGCCTTTTGGGCGAGGAGCGCAATCTCTTGTTCAATCCGTACAGCGTCAACGTCTATTCCTAGAGCGGCGATTCGTTTCAAAAGTAACTCCCGCTGTTTTTGCAAAATCATCGGCATTTTGTCTCTGACATCCGCGACAACTTCGGTGATCGAATCTAAACGGGCAACAATAAGTTGTACAAGCTGCTCTCCCTCGCGCGCTCTTCCCTGGTTTAAGTCTTGGACGGCATCGGCGAATAAACTGATGGCTTGTTTTTTTACGGTATCCATATCTAGTTTTGCGTCGAGCATTATTCCCGGCCAACGTAACACTGCTAAGGTATCGATCGGCAGGGGTGAAGTGGTTAGACTGCCAATTTGTCCGGCGGCATTAATAAGTTGCCGGGCAAGTTTTTCATCTACATGAATACTCTGTTGGGCTTTAGAGACCTCAAAGCGCAAGCTGCAATCAATTTTACCGCGACTTAGGCTGTTGCGCAGTTGATCCCGTATAACTGATTCAATTTCATTGAAACTATCGGGAATGCGAATATGCGGCTCGAGGAAGCGTTGATTTACCGATCTCAATTCCCAGACTAAATTCCCCCAGCTGTGTTGAGACTCTTGTCGTGCAAATGCTGTCATACTGCGTGCCATATACATCAATCTCTATTAGAATGTGCGCTATCGTTTATTTATTGGCTCTATGCTATCTCTAAAAAAGCTGATAAACACCACATTTGTTGAATAAATTAAAGGTTAAATTCATGAGCAAGTCTATGTCTGATCAATTGCAATCCTTAGGGGTCGTGTCGCATCGTCCAAGTGGGCGCGAGCTGGATCAGTTAAGAGAAATCAAATTTACACGAAATTTCACCAAGCATGCTGAAGGTTCAGTGCTGGTTGAATTTGGTGATACTAAAGTGCTTTGTACCGCGACAGTAGAGCGCGGAGTGCCACGGTTTCTGCGTGGCTCTGGCACTGGGTGGGTTAATGCAGAGTACGGAATGCTGCCGCGCTCAACCAATACGCGCAATGGACGTGAAGCGAGTCGTGGTAAGCAGACTGGTCGCACCATAGAGATCCAGCGCTTGATAGGGCGCTCACTACGTGCCGCTTTAGATCTGAAAAAACTCGGTGAAAATACCATTACAATCGACTGTGATGTATTACAGGCGGATGGTGGTACGCGTACTGCTTCTATTAGTGGAGCATGTGTCGCACTAGTCGATGCTATTAGCTCCCTTAAAAAGGATAAGCACGGTGCGCTTAAGGGCGATCCACTAAAAGTAATGATTGGTGCCATTTCAGTGGGTATGTATAAGGGTGAAGCTGTATTAGATTTAGATTATGCAGAAGATTCTGAAGCCCAGACCGATATGAATGTCGTAATGACCGCGAAAGGCGGTTTTATCGAAATTCAAGGCACGGCCGAAGGCGAGCCATACACTGAAGAAGAGTTGGCAAAGATGTTGAAGTTGGCGCGTAAAGGTATCGAAGATATCATTAGTGCGCAAAAGGCGGCGTTAGCGGAGTAATAGGGGCGAAATTGGCGGTTAAATAGCCAAAAACAGCTCATTTCAAATAAATATAAACTAACGGTTGACGCCCGCGCTTATCTGTATATAATTCGCCTCCTCGCTACGGGGCAACCCGAGAAACACAGCGAGCTGAGCTGATTACAACTTTTTATAACGCTTTGCTTTATAAAGATAAAATCAGTTTTTGGTTAGGTTTTAATCGCTTTGTTTGAGTTTCTTTTCAACGAAAAGAAAATCAAAAATAAACAAATAAATGATTGAC
>JABSRA010000051.1 GCA_013215445.1 Oceanospirillaceae bacterium | reverse complement strand
CACTTTTTGCTGTAAATCATCCACCGCCAGCTGCATATCACGTTGGCGCTGTTGGTAGTCGGCGGATTGGGTGTTTATCTTTGATTGTAAAATCGGCATGCTTGGATTCCGTGTTAATGCGGCGAATATAACCACTAGTTATCCGCTATTTATTTAAGTAGAGCTCGCGACCAATCAACATCCGCCGGATTTCGGAGGTGCCCGCACCTATCTCGTAGAGTTTGGCATCGCGCAGTAGCCTGCCGGTGGGGAATTCGTTGACATAACCGTTGCCGCCTAATAACTGAATGGCATCGAGGGCCAGTTTGGTGGCATTTTCGGCGCTGTATAAAATACAGCCGGCGGCATCTTTGCGGCTTATCTCTCCACGCTCGGCCGCTAACGCACAGAGGTAAGTATAAGATTTTGAGGCGTTCATCAGTGTGTACATATCGGCAATTTTTCCCTGTACCAACTGAAACTCCCCAATCGCCTTGCCGAATTGCTCGCGATCGCGGATATAGGGGATAGAGATATCCATCGCCGCTTGCATAATACCGAGCGGGCCCCCGGTGAGCACCAGCCGTTCGTAGTCTAAACCACTCATTAATACAGCGACGCCGCCATTGAGTTCTCCCAAGATATTCTCTTTGGGCACAGGGCAGTCTTGCAACACCAGCTCGCAGGTGTTTGAGCCACGCATGCCGAGTTTGTCTAGTTTCTGCTGCCGACTGAATCCGGCAAAATCGCGCTCGACGATAAAGGCGGTGATGCCCTTTGGACCCGCCTTTAAGTCGGTTTTTGCGTAAATAACAAAGACATCCGCATCGGGACCATTAGTGATCCACATTTTAGTGCCGTTAAGCAGGTAGTGATCACCCTTATCGACGGCGTGTAGCTTCATTGAGACTACATCAGAACCGGCGTTCGGCTCGCTCATTGCCAGCGCACCCACATGCTCACCGCTAATTAGCTTAGGTAAGTAGTTGGCTTTTTGCGCGGCGCTGCCATTGCGGTTGATTTGGTTGACACAGAGATTAGAATGGGCGCCGTAAGAGAGACCAACCGAGGCGCTGGCGCGGCTGATTTCCTCCATGGCGACCACGTGGGCCAAATAACCCATCGCCGCCCCCCCGTATTGCTCATCAGCGGTAATGCCCAGCAGGCCCATGTCACCAAACTTGCGCCAAAGATCTGCGGGGAATTCGTTATCAAGGTCAATTTGCGCCGCTCTGGGGGCTATTTCTTTCGCGGCAAAGTGGTTGACTTGGTCGCGGAGCATGTCGATAGTTTCACCTAGCCCAAAATTCATCTGTCGATAGGCTGCAATCATGATAGATCCTCGTCTGTTAGTTGAACCTAGATTCGGCAGTCGAATCACGAAAGTTGCACAAGCTCTTGATGCACCTAGAAAACTAGAAAATATTCTCATCACCAATAAGGTGACTACTAAATTTTCTATTTTCCTCGGTAATTGCTCCAGCATAACTCTAACAACGGGCTTCCTGCGCTGGTATGCACACCAGTTTCTTACACAGCTTTTTCGCGCCTAACTGCCGAATTTAGGTTGAACGCTATTGTTGTAGCGCTAGCAGCGCCTCTTCACAGCGTTGTTGCGCGTTATCCAGCTCTAGCTGCCACAGCTTGATGTCTTGTTGCTGCAGTTGTAGGGCGACTTTTCGCTCTGCGATTTTGGCATGTAATAAGCGTAGTTGTTTTTCACTGCCGCCACTGGTGGCATCCCACAAATCGAACAGTTCTTTGATTTCAAGCAGCGAAAATCCGAGCCGCTTACCCCTTAAGATCAGTTTAAGTTGCACTCTATCCTGGCGGGAGTAAATTCTGGTTTGGCCACGTCGAGTCGGCGCCAATAGTTGCTGATCTTCATAGAAGCGAATACTGCGGGTGGTTAAATCAAATTCAGCGGCCAGCTCGCTGATGCTGTATGTGGTGGCTTCAGTCATGTTTTATCGCAGATAGATTGGTTAATTGAAATTTAAATATAAGGGAAGTTTACGTCAACGTAAAGGTAAATTTTTCTGGATTGCCTATTAATCAAGCAAACAGGGTTGTTTGGGTTGGCTTTTGATCAGTGATTTTTACAGTGAATATAGTGAATGCTCCATAAATATTATTGTACAAATCGAAAATTTAGCAACATAAAGCCAAGAAAATGCATGGTGAAAGGTTTTTCTTTCAAAAAGCCAGAAGTAGCTTTAATATACCCATGACGTGAATGTTACTGATTCCAATCGATATTAAGCCTAATTTAAAGGTAAGCGAGATTATGAAAAGCATCATCTACAAAATTTCACTGGTATGGTTAGTCTGTCTGACTACTTTTTTCTCTGGGCTGGTAATGTCTGACGAGGTTAGTCAAGAACAACTTGATCAAATGATGGCACCTGTCGCACTTTATCCTGATGCCCTGCTCTCACAAATTTTGATGGCAGCTACCTACCCTGATGAAGTGTCCCAAGCGGCCAAGTGGTCGAAAGATAATGTAGACCAACAGGGGGATGATGCGGTTACTGCCGTTGCTGATAAACAGTGGGATCCCAGTGTCGCATCACTGGTCGCTTTTCCGCAGGTGCTAGATATGATGGGGGGCAAGCCTGATTGGGTAAAACAAATGGGCGATGCGTTCTTGGCCGATTCTGCCAAGGTGATGGAAACAGTACAGAACCTGCGTAAAAAAGCCAAAGAAGAGGGGAATCTGAAGACTTCGGATCAGCAAACCGTGGCTACGCAAGGCTCGACGATCACCATCGTTCCGACTGACCCACAAGTTATCTATGTTCCCGCTTATAATCCAAGCATCATTTACGGTCCATGGTGGTATCCTAGTTACCCTCCTTATTATTATCCACCGCCACCGCGTTACGGGTTTGGTGCTGGGTTTGTGATCGGCTTTGGTTTCGGCATGATCGTACATAATTCTCTATGGGGCGGTTTCAATTGGGGTCATGGCAGCGTTAATATTAATGTTAACCGTTATAATAATATTAATGTTAATCATAGGCTTAGTTCTAATAACAAAAATGTTTCCTGGAAGCGTGATAGTACTAAACGTGGATCTGGTGTTTCTAGAAAGGCCGATTCTAAAAAGGCTATTTCCAGAAAAGCGGATGCTAGGAAGGATTTTCGTGGACGCGATGCACAGCGCGCAAATGCACTCTCCAATATGAAAAGCCAGGGATTAGATCCTTCTAAGGGACGTGCAAAACTAAGTGGTGCCGGTGGCGATAAAATTAGAAATAAAGTTAATAAACAAAATAACCTTTCGAACTTTAAAGCGAAACCTAGTAAACGTAACAGTAATAAGGCTTCTACATATAAAAGAAAATCCGGTAATGCCTTTTCTGGCATGAGTCGCAAAAGTAGTCACAGTAGTAAGTTAAGCTCTAGACGGGGTGCTGCTAGCCATCGCTCATTTAAAGGTAGGGCCAGTCATGGTCGCAGACGTTAGATGATGGAGGAAAATATGCAGCCAACTAAACTATTAATCTCTACTGATAGGAATTTATTTATGTGCAAACTTCATAAGTACTTAACGTTATCTTGCATGGCGCTCGTGCTTGCTTCAAGCCAAGTGATGGCGCACATTGGTCAATCTTTTTATGCATCCAAAGGCATGGCAGCTGATGCCTTAGTTGATGCTTTGATCAGCAGAAAGACTGTCGATTTGCAAAAGGTATTAGGTCCGAAATATCGACAGTTAATACCGGCAGATCAAGCTGGAAATATTGATGAAAATGTTAAAGATTTTTTGAGTGCATGGGATAACTTTCATGCCTTGATTATGGAAAATGACAGTACAGCATTCATTGAAGCAGGTAGTCATCACTGGACTTTTCCTATTCCAATTATTAAAGAAGCTAAGGGTTGGCGCTTCGATGTGGTTGCGGGGCGATTAGAAATTAACAATCGACAGATTGGTCGCAATGAGTTGGCGGTTATGCAAGCCAGTTTAGCTTATAGCGATGCTCAACGAGAATATCTCAAACAGGACTTTGATAATGATGGTGTCTTGGAGTATGCCCAAAAATTCATTAGTAGTGACAATCAGAAAGATGGTCTGTTTTGGCCAACAGCAGCAGGTGAAACGTTAAGTCCGCTGGGGCCGTTGTTTGGAGATGTCACGCCCTCTGGTGCCTATCATGGTTACTATTACAAGATATTGACAGCTCAAGGTGACAGTGCCGATGGTGGCGCTGCTAGCTATTTAAGCGGCGCTGAAATGTCTGGTGGTTATGGGCTTATTGCCTGGCCTGCTGAATATGGTGTCACTGGGGTAATGAGCTTTAAGTTGAGTCATCATGGGATTTTATATGAAGCGGATCTGGGTGCAGATACGCAAATAATTGTGGAATCGATACATACATTTGATCCAGATGAAGAGTGGCAGCCGACGGCAGATGAGTTTCTCTCGTTGCAATAGAGGTCAATGAGTACGCACCTAGATCATCAATGGCTAATTCACCAGCTGTTGGGGCTTATATCCCCGGGCGAGCCGAGAGAGCTCGCCCGGGGATCTCTATTCTAGAATGGGTATTTACTGCAATAGACTCAGTGTGTTTTGAGGATATTGATAGTGAGGCCTCAGCATAGCGTTACCAGTGAAGGTAAGAGCAGCTAAAACTTGGTAAAATAGCGAAGGCAATGTGCTCCTGTTGTAGGTATTGAGCCGGTTCTTAACGCGGTATTGCCGAGTGTCGTTGTCCTGCCCTCAGGCGAGTAAATTCTAAGCGGCGGGCGTTAACACATCCATCTTCCATCGGCAGATGACAATCCCGCTAGATTTATCTCTCCCTTGGCGAACATATAACAACAGGTATTGGCCCTCTCGCGACAGCGGTTAACGCCTCAGTCATTCATGATTTGATCGCAAACAAGCGAGTCATCTTTTTCTTTGCGATTATTGTATTTAGTTATTTTTTCAGCAGTGTCTGCAGCCACGCATCTACCTATCATCTAGCAGGACTGGCAACGTTTTTTGCCGGTGTTTGATCATATTCACCCTGGCAATTCACCGATTGCGGTCATTATTTGCAGTTGCAAAGCATCTTCAGGCTACTCTCGCTGATACCTGCTCTGCATAACAAGCAGTAGCGCTAATGGTGTTTAAGTCACTAAGATTGATGTCTTTCTATGTTTCCAGTCACTATGTTTCAGCTAACTATATTTTAGGTAACTAGGTTTTATTTCTTCTCTTGTTGTGTTAATAATACTGCTAAGAGGAGAGCATATGGATACGCATGACCTTAAGCGCGAAATTTATTCAGGCACTATTTCGCAATGTAAAATTGAAGGTAACGGTAGTTGGTATACGTTAAGCCTTTTTTATGTAAAAGAGCAGTTATGGGTGGTATTAACCCGAAAGCGGCGGGGGGTGCGGTTGTTTAAAAATGTTGAAGCGGCAATGATGATCGCCGCTGATTTAGGTTTTAATGCCGTCACTTTGATAGAGCCCGATGCTGAAAAATGATCGTATCAAAGTGCTGGTAAATTTATGCATCTTGTTATTAATGGCTGTAGGCTAGTTCACCTATATGCTCGCTAGGGTCAAATAAACGTAGAATTTCGCTGTAGGTTAAACCTTTAAAGTAACACCGTTTAGCGCCAGTATCTTACACAGTTCAGTATCGGGTTTTGCAGAGGATACGAAATAGTTAACTTGATTAAAATCTGCCACATGCGCAACCCCTTTTCGATTAAATTTACTCGGGTCTATCAGAATAATGGTTTCTCGACTGCGTCTAATCATGGTACGTGCCACCGTGGCTTCATCAATGTTTTGATTTGAAAATCCATTATTCAGATCGACAGCACCCACCCCAATCACCGCAAAATCTGCCGTGAAACGGTTAATGTTCTCCACCATCATCGAACCCATATTGGCTTTAATTTTATCTTCGTAGCGCCCTCCAAGTACATAAATTTCACAACTTGAATTTTCCGATAATGTCGAGGCCAGCAAGTGGGAGTTGGTGAAAACAGTCAGGTTGGAGAGGTGTTTAATATGCTCGGCAAAAATATTGGTGGTGGTGCCAAAATCAATGAATAGCGTGCTGCCCGGTGGGATTAAAGTCGCTGCAATTTCGGCTAGGGTATGTTTTTGCGGGATATCTTGGGTAGAGCGGATGCCGAGGGTTTGCTCCATTTTGCGCTGTGTGCTGATTGCTCCGCCATGGATTTTTTGCAGGAGACCGCTTTTCTCTAGTTTCAACAAGTCGCGCCTAATCGTCTCTGGTGCTACTTGATACTGCTCAGCTAATTCAATCACCGAAACCCGACCGCGTAAAGCTAGCAAAGATTGGATTGATTGTAGGCGATTGTTAGGTTTCATATTGCTTCTCAGTGTCTGGCGGTGGATTAAAAGTCTATTTTTGGTTGTGCTAATGTCACATATTTATTGTTTAATTATCACATTATAATGATATTATTAGTTTGTTTGTAGTTTTATGGAGTGGTAATTACAATATGTGGTTTATTGTCACATTATTTGTGTTAATAATACAAATATTGTAATGGTTGAGTGTGCCGACTGTTGATTCTATCTAAAGGTATGGCAAAGACTGTTTTGTTATCGAGCATAGAGATAGCGAGTTAAATGCAAATAATATTGAGGTAGCGCGATGAGCTCTGCAGTAAAGCCAAGTAATAATGCGACCAAGCTTAATGATCACCAAGTGTTCGATGTGGCGGTCATAGGGGGCGGGGTGGTTGGCTGTGCCCTCGCGCGAAGGTTTGTGTTGGAGGGGGCGAGGGTGGTGCTGTTGGAGAAAGGTACGGATATATTAAGTGGTGCCAGCAAAGCCAATAGTGCCATTTTGCATACGGGTTTTGATGCCCCCGCCGGCTCTCTTGAACTTGAGTGTATGCAGGCCGGTTATCGAGAGTACCTGCAAATATTTAGGGGTTTTGAGCTGCCTATCCTTAAAACGACAGCCTTTGTGGTGGCATGGACGCCAGAGCAGTTGGCGCGTCTGCCAGATATTGAAAGGCAAGCACGGCAAAATAATGTCGATACTGTGCAGATGATTGATGCAGCACAGTTACGTAAACATGAACCGCATCTATCACACTCTGCACTGGGGGCTGTTTTCATCCCTGGAGAGTTTGTCATTGACCCCTGGTCATCACCGCTGGCGTATTTGACCCAGGCGGTAATCAATGGGGCTCAGGTGCGCTTTGGTTATGCGGTAACCTCGGGTCAGTTTGATGGAGACACTTGGCTACTAAACAGCGCTAACCAAGAGACTGTTAACGCACGTTTTGTGATTAACTGTGCCGGCCTCTATGGTGATCAACTGGATAAGGCGTTACTCGGTCAAACCGAGTTCCAGATAAAACCCCGCAAAGGGCAATTTGTGGTGTACGACAAGGCCGCCTCCGCCCTGTTGAAAGCCATTATTCTGCCGGTACCTGCTGAGCGCACTAAGGGAGTTGTACTCACCCGCACTGTTTTTGGTAATTTACTGCTCGGTCCGACCGCAGAAGAGCAGGAAGATAGAGAATTAGCCAGTGTCTCTCATCTAGAACTTGAATCACTCAAGGCGCAGGCAGAGGCGATGCTGCCTGGCTTAAAGGGCATGCCGGTAACAGCCACTTACGCGGGCCTTCGACCCGCGTCAGAGAAAAAGCAATACCGGGTATTTGAATATGCGCAGCAGAACTGGATAACCGCCGGTGGAATCCGCTCTACCGGACTGACGGCATCACTAGGGTTGGCTAGTCATATTTTTAAGCGATATCAAAAAATGGCTAAGCCATTGGTCGCGCTAACCTCGATAAAGATACCAAAAATGCAAAATCTAGCCGAGCACGCAAGGCGAGATTGGATGCAAGCCGGTTATGAAGAGATAGTCTGTCACTGCGAAATGGTCACCAAAAGAGAGATTGATAAGGCTTTTTCGTCGGTGCTACCACCCACTGATTTAGCGGGTTTAAAGCGGCGCACTCGAGTGACAATGGGGCGCTGCCAGTCTTTTTACTGCTCGGCGCGTCTTGCAGAGCTGACCAGGGGCCGCTTTAACCAGGATTTAGCGGTAAAGTTAAAGGGTGAAGATCATGCCTCATAAGATACTGCAGGTGGATGTGGCTATTGTCGGGGCGGGCCCTGCAGGTTTGGCAGCCGCGACAGCATTGCGTCACCGAGGCGTTGATCAGGTGGTGGTCTTAGACAGAGAGGCGCAGGGCGGCGGTATACCTCGCCACTGTGGGCACCCTCCCTTTGGTATGCTTGAGTTTCATCGGATATTAACCGGCCCTCAATATGCGCAGCGCTTGGTGACACAGGCGATCAATGCGGGGGTGATTTTATTAACTCGGCACTCGGTGACGCGTTTGCTCCCCGGCGGTGAGCTTGAGGTCGCCACACCTGATGGGCTGGTGAAAATACTGGCGAGGCGGGTGTTGATCGCCACCGGAGTACGAGAAACTCCGCGTTCCGCTAGGCTTGTTACTGGGGCTAGGCCACAGGGAATCACCACCACAGGTGCGCTGCAATCAATGGTATATCTGCAGGGATTAGTGCCGTTTAAGCGGCCGGTGGTGATAGGTACTGAATTGGTCGCTTTTTCCGCGTTGATGACGGCTGCTAGTGCGGGCATTAAACCGGTGGCAATGCTTGAATCTGGTGCACGAATTACCGCGCGCTACCCCTGTCAATTGCTCCCTCTGTTTAAAGGTATACCGCTATTGCTCAATACTGAGTTAACCGAAATATTGGGCATTAACACTGTGCAGGGGGTCAGCGTTAAAGATACTAAAAGTGGACAGAGTCGAGTGATCGACTGTGATGGGGTTATTTTCACCGGCCAGTTTACTGCAGAAGCCACGTTAGCGAGAATGTCTCACCTGGAGCTCGATCCCGCTAGCGGTGGTCTACAGATTGATCAGTTTGGTCGCTGTTCTGATCCTGTGTATTTCGCCGCGGGAAATATCTTGCGACCGGTGGAAACGGCTGGTTGGAGCTACCGGGAAGGGACGAGTGTCGCCGCCTGGATCGCCGATGATTTAGCCCGTGTGGCAGATGCTACGAATGACTCACAAGTGATATTGAATTGCGAGGATCCTATCAAGCTGGTGGTACCGCAGCGGATAATAGCAGGGCAAGCCGGTGGCTTTAAATATCTGCAACTCAGGGTTAGCCGGCCAGTAACGGGCGAACTGCTGATTACCGCGGAAAATAACCAGCTGTGGAGTAAAAAAATGTCGCTGTTGCCAGAGCGTCGTATACTGATTCCTATCGCAGCTTTAAACTATCCCAAAGGCACTCAAACGCTGCGAGTTTATTTCAAAGAACAATGATTATTGACCGTTCATAAATCTAAATTAATTATTAATTTCCAGCTATTTTCGAGGTGTTCAAGGATGCAAAGTCGACGCTATGCGGCAATCGATCAAGGGACTACTAGTACCCGTATTGTGGTTTACCAAGAGGATGATGGAGTTAGTAGCGCTCAGGCGACGATGAGTCTAATTCATCGGCAAATCACGCCGAACAAGGGCTGGGTAGAACACGATCCTGAAGAAATACTGGCCAATATTAAAACATGCCTCAGTAGTGTCTCCGACCTAGATGCCATCGGTATCTGTCATCAGGGGGAGAGCATCGTCGCCTGGCATGCGCAGACCGGTCAACCTATCTACAATGCGATCGTCTGGCAGGATATGCGTACCGAAGCTGACGTGCAAAAAATGAAGCAAGCTAACCTTGAGACACTAGTTAAACAAAAGACTGGATTACCCTTAGACCCTTATTTTTCAGCCAGTAAAATGGGCTGGATCTTACAGCATGTGCCTGCTGCCAAAGCGCTTGCGGAGCAGGGGAAACTGCGACTGGGCACTATGGATTCGTTTTTCTTAGATCGGCTCTGTGGCAATTTTTATACCGATTATAGCTCGGCGTCTAGAACCTCTCTGTTCAATATACATACCCTTGAATGGGATCCAGAACTCTGCGCAATGTTCGGGGTGCCGATAGAGTGTTTAGCGGCAATTAAAGATAGCATAGGTAACTTTGGGGCAGTGCTTGACGACGGTCAGAGTACCCCGATAACGGCCTCACTGGTCGATCAATTTGCCGGTGTTTATGGTCATGGTTGTACTGATAGCGGTGATGTGAAAGTAACGTTGGGGACCGGTGCCTTCATTCAATCCCTGACCGGACACCAGCTGCTAGATGTGGGCAATACAGGATTACTACCGACACTGTGCTGGAAGTTTCCCGGTGAAAAGCCGGTTTTTGGTTTGGATGGTGGGGTCTATAATGCTGGATCTGCGGTGAATTGGGCGAGAAGCATCGGTCTGTTTAGCGACTATGCAGAACTAACTGATTTCTCAGCACAATCAGCTGTGTCCCGTGGCCTGGCCTTTGTGCCCGCACTATCAGGGTTGGGTTGCCCCTATTGGGATAGATCCGCTGCGGGCCTGTGGGCTGGGCTGTCTCTGGAGGTAAATCGTAAAGATATGCTGCAGTCTCTACTGGAGGGTATTGCAGTAAGAACGGTCGAGGTGATTGAGGCGATGGATTCGATCTCTTCGCTAGGTGATAAAGTCTATGTAGATGGCGGAATGTCTGCTAATCGCTATTTCAAACAGTTTCTGGCGGATGTTTTAGGCAAGTCTATTCTCTGTCCGTTAGACAGGGAAGTGACCGCTTTAGGCACGGCGATGTTAGCCAGAAAAGGTTTAGGCATTACAGGGGCCATAAATTTTTCTCAACAGCTTGAAATAATTAATCCAAGAGAGATAGATAGGATGAAAATTATCGCAAAATACCAGGATATTATATCCCGTTCGCGGGGGCTGAGGTAAAGTGAGGTAAAGGTGTGCCAATCAGCGCGAGGCTAGAGTAGGCTTTTGACGATGGAAAATTCAGCATAACTTGCCCAGAACGCATGCTAATGAGGCGTGCCCATCCGGGATTAAAAGATAGTGGGGGCTGAAGATGATCAGCCCCCGCTTAAGATTATTACTCAGACGATTCTGACCACAGATTGATATCGCCCAACTGGCAGTGCGTATCGATATCGGCCAGCTCTTGTGCACTAAAGTTTAGGTTGTCCAGCGCGCCGACACAGTCGATTACTTGAGAGGCACGTGATGCACCGATCAGGGCGGTGGTGATGCCTCCGTCGCGTAAAATCCACGCCAGTGACATTTGCGCTAAGCTCTGTCCTCTGCTGGCGGCGATTTCATTTAGGGCTTGAAGGCGCTGGATATTACCTGCATTGACTATATCTGGATTCAGTGACTTCCCCTGTGCTGCTCGACTACCCTCTTGAATTCCCTTCAGGTATTTGTCGGTTAACAGGCCTTGCGCGAGTGCGGTAAACGCAATTGAGCCAATACCCAATTCCTGCAAGGTTGTCTTTAAGCCATCTTCTTCAATCCAGCGGTTAATCATGTTGTAACTGGGTTGATGAATAATGCAGGGCGTGCCTAAGTCTTTTAAAATGGCCGCCGCTTCACGGGTGCGCTGAGCATTGTAAGAGGAGATACCTACGTAGAGGGCTTTTCCAGATTTTACAATGCTGTCTAATGCGCCCATGGTCTCTTCTAAGGGAGTATTGGGGTCAAAGCGATGCGAATAAAAAATATCGACATAATCAATGCCCAGGCGTTGCAAGCTTTGATCGCAAGAGGAAATTAGATACTTTCTGCTGCCCCATTCACCGTAGGGCCCATTCCACATTTCATAGCCAGCTTTAGAGGAGATAATTAACTCATCGCGATAACCTTGAAAATCGGTTCTAAGGATCTCACCAAAGGCAGTTTCAGCACTGCCTGCTGGAGGTCCATAATTATTGGCTAAGTCAAAGTGGGTAATGCCATGATCAAAAGCAGCTCTGCATATTTCGCGCTTGGTATCGGCGGCAGTATCATCACCAAAATTGTGCCACAGACCCAGCGAGATAGCGGGGAGTTTTAAACCACTATTTCCACAACGATTATATTGCATTTTAGCATAGCGTTCTGGGTTTGGTTGATAGGGCATACAGTACTCCTTCTCGTAAAAATAAATAATAGGTATTAAATTCAGTCTCTTGATAATAGAGATTAAGTTGCAACATTCCTAGAGAAATAATACTCGGCCAAGCGCTGATTTGTATTTTCTAGTTTGGCGGTCAAGGATTGATCTGTCGCAATACTCTTCACCCTATAAGCGTGGATGATAGAGATAGATTATCGAAATCATCAGGGCATTGTAGGCACATCCGGGTTAGAGCCGCATAAATCGCTGTCGTAAAACGACTGGGCTCAATCATGCCTGGTTAATACGCGACTCAATACCAACAAGCGGGACCATACTGACTCCGCTATTGGGTCGATTTCTGTTGCCTTATTATCACTCGCAACCTTTTATGACACCCGCTTACCAGGCGTTTGAGGGTGCTTTGTGCATCGGGGTTAAAGACTGGGTAGTGCGGTGCTGAGGTCTCTCTTCGTCAGTCTCGATGTTGACCATTGTAGGCACTTTTCTGATAGCCTTGCCACTGCGCTACACTCTGCTCTGTAGGCTTAAACACTTCTATCTTAAGCGGATAACAGCGAGCGTCATCACTTGAGTGGCTACTGCCACAATCTCCACCTGGGCATGCTGAAAGTACTGCTAATAAATCTATTTCAGCAAAAAATTCAAGAAAATCACCGGGCCTTACCGGGCTGGCTTTCATGAAATACTGATGGCTATCTCGGGTAAAACCGGTACACATGAATACGTTCATGACATCGTGAATAAAGGGCTCGGCGACTGCTATTGGCTGCTTTAAATAATCTGCAAGGGCCCGGGTTAAATTTGAATGACAGCAGTGATGATAGTGTTGTTGGCTGAGCATATGGTGAGTGTAAGGGTCACAGCGGGTACCTATCACATCGTGCACACTAGCGCCATCTTCGTCCCAACCATACCAATCTAAAGTGTCACAAGTGATGGTCGCCATCGGCCGCAAATTTGGCATGTTAGACCAGAGTCGATCGCCGGTAGTGAGATGACTGGCCTGTAATTGCCGAGTTTTACCACTATAGAAATGCTCGCTAAGGTTGTTCGCGTTAAATAAATTAAGGTCGCCAACTTGGGGGCCTAACAGGCTGCTAATACGAAAAAAATGACCTGCCGGCACTTTTAAGCAAGCGGCTTCTTTGGGCGGCACTAGTATCTCGTCTACTTTAGTCATAGCGGCACGTGCGCCCTGATAAAAATCGTGATCATAGCCGGGTAACTGCTCGATGTTATAGCAGACTATGGGCGTTGCTGAACGTCGTTGAGCGGCGTCAGTGGGTGCGGGATGTTGACGATAATTCGACATGCTTATCCTTGGAAAAGAGAGTGTTATTGAGATATTAACAAAATAATCGGGAGGGTAAAGGCCAGTGACCTTATCAGCTAAATATTTACCTTTTTAGAGCATTTTCTGCTTTTTTAAGGTTTTTAAGAAAACTGTCATAATTGCACTGTAAGTTTAGTACTAGCTTTCTAGCCCGAATATTACATGCAATATTCAGGCTAAATTTAATAGCACAGTTATTAGACACAGGGGCCAGTATGACTATTTCAATTGATAACATTCGCCGTCAGAGTATTGATAATTACTTAGACAAAATGTTCAGTGAAAATCACACCAAACAATTAACTAAGCGGCAATGGCTACCTTTAGTATCGACCACTACTATGGTTTGGTCGCTGGGCGAAACTGAAAAAACGCTAACCACCCGTTCATCACAACCTGTTAACGCTAGCTGAGGTGAGAGATAGCTAGTTTCAGCTAAGTGAGGGGGCCGTCATCAGGAAAAGTAGCCGGGTTTAATCCAAATTCCCCTCGTTCTGTAGCCACCTTTTTAGTTCGTCGATCAACTTTTTTGCAGCGACACTTTTGCTGGCGTATTTGTCCCAGACAATAGTGGCCTGCTGGCGGGCCCGTTTCAATTCGAGTTCGCTCCATTGATGTATGGTAACGCCTTGCGCCAACACTAATTTTTTGGTTTCCTCCAATTTCTTGCGCGATGCTTTATAAGCGGACGATTGCCAAACCTGAATCGCGTTCATAACTGCTTCTCGCTGGCTATCGGTTAAGGCCTGCCAAGATACCTCACGCACTACAAAATCGTACAGAGGCATAGAGTGAAAACCTGGATAATTAGTGTATTTTGCTATCTGGTATGCGCCGGTTTGGTAATTAACTACAAGGTCAGAATAATCAGCGGTGTGAATGCGTCCCTGTTGCATGAGTTTAAGTACTCGGTTACCTGTTATGTTCCTGGGTCGAGCGCCTATTTGAGTAAAAAAATCGCTGATCATTCCCGGTGGGGCACGTAGTATCTGGCCCTTTAAATCATCGATAGAGGTTAAAGGTTTGGTCGAAATAAGTGATTCCATCGGGGCGATGACGTACCCGAGCATCCTTAACCCCACCCGCTGATAGGCCTGTTGTAAATAGCGACCGCCCTGCACTTGATCGAGCCAACGCAAGTATTGGGCCGGACTATTCCAAGCGGCGACTAAATCTCCAAAAATGGCAAAAATTGGATCTGCTCCCCCCCAATAAGAAGGCGTCATCAGCATGCCATCTATAATGCCGGTACGCAGCGCATTGTATGCCTCTCTGTCGCTGACATACCCTTGGCTCTCCTTTAACTCCAAGATCAAGGAACCTTGGCTCTCGCGCTTAATTTGGTTCATCATGTGTTGCTCTACACTCAGCATAAAACTGTTTGCAGGCTTGTTACTTTGGATTTTCCAGACGAGAGGTTGTGCAAGGCTATTAGTGGCAAAAAAAAGTGAGAGGAGCAAATAGACTGCGGATTTAGTCAATGAGCATTACCTTTGGTTATTGAAAGAATAGATTTAAAGATAGAGCATTGAAATATAAAAACTAAGATTAAATTAATTTATAATAATAATGAGTGATTAGCTATAGTTATAAATCCTATTGGTGATAAGGGAGCATCCTCGGGTTTCAAGCGAGAGCGGTTTTGCCACTGTGATAGTGGCGGGATAATATTGGCAAACCAGCGCTAGATTTTTTAACAAAATAGTGGTTTAAGGCACCGCCATCACCGCGCAATTACACAGATCTTCACCTGAAAAATTAGTGATATCCCCAGCTTTTAAATCTGGCACTGGAAATAGCCGCACGGTTAACGGCTTGTTCAAACGATAGGCCATAGTGCCGGTATCACGCATAAGCGCTGCAATTTTGTTAAGGGGGGTATCTCCTGGAATAGGCACAGTATCAAGACCAATCCCGCACACGGCACTATAGGTGAGTAGGGCGCGAATATCGAACTGGTGGTTGATAGTACCCAATGCCAACCCGGTATCTTCTGTAACTGCTAGCATCAGCCCTGAAAAGCCCACTAGAGGTACGCAGGTTATCGATTTAAAGACCCTGGTTAACAGTGCAGAAGCCTCTGTCGTGCCAGCTGCACCAAAATACTCAACCCCCAACAGTTTATATACTTCAACCATGCTCGCACATTCTTTGGAGGGTGCGGCTGAGCTGTCTATGCCGGCGAAGTGAAAACTGCTGTTGATATCTGCCTCAGCTATGATCTGGTTAATTTTCTCAATGTGGTGATTGAGCGCGGTACTCATCACTTGATAATAACCATGGCTTAAAGCTTGATGACTCTGGGCATTGGCATCACGCGGGTAATCTTGCAGGGCAGCGACTAACAAGTCAGGTGTCTCTAAGCCTATAACGTACTGATCTCCCAAGTCCGTGCGGTGATAACTTGCGGGGAAGTAGGGGATGAGTGGTTTGCAGTTAAAGTTAACGGTGAAATTAAAGTTGCCTTGACCATTGGGGGTGATGCGGCTGATTTTATGCACAGCCGCTACCGCTTGCTCTATGGCAAGGTTATCGAGTACTGAGTTTTCATCGATAGCAATGTTGACGCAGGCATTACAAAGATCGCCAAATTCATTAATTAGGTCTGGAAGCAGGCTGATTTCTCCTGCTGTCTTTGCCTCGCCAATAGCAAAGCGAATGCGGGTGTTGCTCTGTTTACCGGCATTGATGAGGGTCCTTATATAGCTTAAGTCGGCACGGGCAGCTGCCAGTGACTCCGTGTTTAAATACTCTCCAAAAGGGTTGGTGACCACTCTTATGGATTGCACGCAATAACCATGCTCTGCAAAGGTATCGCTTAACTGCTGGCAAAATATCGCGGCGCTGCTAATCCGTTTATCCCAGCTTTCCCGGTGTTTATCTAAACTTAAAAAGGTGGTGATGGTTCTGATCTTACATAAACCTGGTTCGGTGTATCTCGTCATGTGGGCAGCTCTCTATTAAAAATAAATTGTTTAAATCTGTATTGATAAAGAGAAGATACGCTGCTCGACCTGCAGCAGCTTGCCCAAAGGTGGATAATTGCTGTTTATATCAATGATAAGCTGCAAGAAGCAGAAGCTGGGTAGTACAATGTTGGAGATTGTACTATTGCGAGCGAGTATGGGCCAATGAATAGAGAGAAAAAGGGGTACAGCGGATTGCAGCAACAGCAGGATGTGGACCGTTGGGCTTGGCTATCGGGGTTTGATGCACGAAAATGCCAACAGCCGATTTTGTACCTGGCTTTAGTCGACCAGCTTAAATATGCCATCGAACAGGGGTGGTTGCGCGCTGGAGATCGGTTGGTGACTCATCGAGAACTGAGCCGGCACTTGCAAATAGCGGTGGCGACGGTGAGCAAAGTCTATCGTCAAGCGCGGCAACAGGGGTTGATCCACGCCAGAGTCGGTAGAGGTAGTTTTGTCTCTAGTTATCCAGTGTTGGGGCAGGTAATTCGCGCGCACGACTTTCAAAGTATCAATTTATCGATTATCAAGCCACAGCTGGCGATTGGTGAAGCCTATATGGCGCAACAGCTCAAGGCGTTGGCAGCACAGCCACAGCTCGCCGATTTAATGGACTATAATACCCAGGCTAGCGACACAGATAGACGTGCAGCTGCTGATTGGTTGAGTGCTCAAGGGGTTGAGCTCTCCGGTAAAAGCATCAGTATTTGCAGTGGTGCACAGCATGGATTAATGGTGTTAATCAATGGTTTGAGCGAATATGGCGATCATATTGCGGTAGAGCATTATTGTTATCCTGGGATTATCTCACTCGCCAATCAACTGGGTCGCAAATTGATTGCCATTGAAATGGATGAGCAGGGCATGATTCCGCAGGCGCTAGACAAAGCTTGCGCACAGGGGTTAATTAAGCTGTTGATAGTAGTGGCCTCACATCAAAACCCAACCACGGCAGTGATGTCCATTGCTCGGCGCAAAGCGCTAGCCAAGATTGTAAAAAAATACGCTATTCATTTAATCGACGATGACGTCTATGGTTTTTTAAGCCCGCAACTGCCTGCTCTGGCTAATTTTGCCCCCGAGCAGAGCTTTTATCTGACCAGTTTGTCCAAGTCTGTATTTCCGGGTTTAAGGGTGGCTTATATCGTTGCCCCCGCGCAGTATAAAATCCGTATTGAGGCACAAATTCGCCAGAGCATCTGGATGCCCGCCCCTTTAACCTTAGCCTTGGCATCACGGCTGATTTTAGCCGGGCAAGCGGCTGAAATTCAGCGCCTGCAAAGTGAACTGGCGATAAAACGTCAGCGCATCGCTGCAAAGATGCTGATCGGGTTTAATTATTTAGCACAGGTAAATAGCTATCACTTGTGGCTATTATTACCGGATGATTTTAGCAGTGAATCTTTTTGCCAAGCGTTGGAGCAACGCGGGGTCTTGGTCTCGAGTTCTGCCTACTTTAATGCACAGCAACAAGCACCCTGTGCGGCGGTGCGCATATCATTGATGGCGCCAGCCACTGAAGATGAGTTGGTTTTTGGCTTAAAGATTGTAGTAGCGCTACTGGTAGAAGGTGTGACTGCTGTTTAATAAAGCTCTTAGAGTGCTTGGCTTTTGTTTCGCGGTAGTGCTATCTCGACTGCTAATAAACTGACCGCCAAAGGGGCGGGTAAAATAACCGAGATGTTTTAGCCTCTGTTGAATTTGGCTAATTAGATGAGCCAGTGTTCTTCTAGAACGGGGCCTAGGCAGTTGTTATTTGCCACTTAAAGAACGCTGAACAAGTTATTCAACATAATTTTGTGCAGCGAGTTGCTGCATCGGTAATGTCTCGCATACCGGGGCCTACGCAGTTGTTATGTGCCTCTTAATGGACGCTAAACAAGTTATTCAACATAATTTTGCGCGGCGAGTTGCTGCATCAGTAATGCATCGTGAATGTCCCGCATGCCGGGCCCGGAGATTGCCTTGTCAATCGCGCCCTCGCTGCCGTATAAATACCATTTGTCGTTTTCGTCGGGGGGCAGGTACTCGTCTAAATTGTCTTCGTGATGGAGAACATCCTCGAGTTTCAAGATACTGTGGTTTTGCGATTCTGCAAACAGCGGGGTGAAATCGGGGTCAGGCTCTGGCGGCGCTTTAATGTTGGATTCTATCAGGGCGCCAATATCATCCGGATCCAGCAACAGTGCCAAAAATCCCTGCTCTTGGTCAGACTCTTCTCTCAAGCTGCCGACAGTGAGTGAGTTTTCTGCACTGTGTAAGTCGTCAGCGGGGAATAGGCTGATGTTACCTTGGATATTTATGACAGGATTGAGGGTGAAACTATCGTCTCGTGGCTCTTTTTGGACCACCGAGGCCTGCTTAGAGTTTTTTACCGCCCAGCTGAATAGAGAGTGTGCACTGTCATCTAAGATTGGATTGTTCATATTAGTAGTATAGTCGCCTGCACCGCTATTGATCAATATTCATCTCTACCTGTATGAAATTAATGATTAGCGTGGCTAAATGATGCGCTAAAAGTGCCTGTAGACCAAGTATGCTGGCGATCTAAGCTTGCTGCTCGAAGTTGTTAAGCCGTCTTAGGCTTTTGTCGGTCGCCGATAAGCTTTACCGTTTTAAAACGCGAGCAAACAGGGTCAATTTATTGCTTGTCACAAGTGCTAACAGTGGGTTACATTGTATCTTTTAAAAGTAAGGTGCCGCGCGGGGTAAACCCCAGACGGATAATCGGGAAGTATGGTACGTTATTCCATCGCTGCCCCCGCAACGGTAATGAGTTTGGTCTATTCCTCAGTGAGATCAGCTCTAGCCCGGAGACCGGCCTTATTTTTCACCATTAAAAAAGCACGGTGGGTGCTTGTTTGGAAACTCAATGTCTCATATTCAATTAGATTTCCCCTTTGCGGCAGTACAAGGTCAAGCCGCGTTTAAAAAAGCCTTAATTCTCACGGCGATTAACCCCTTAATTGGCGGGGTGTTAGTGAGTGGTCCCCGCGGTAGCGCTAAATCAACCTTGGCGCGTGCGCTGGCTAATTTATTACCGGCAAATACTGACGGCCCATGTCCTTTTGTTTCTCTGCCGCTGGCAACTAGCTTAGAAATGCTCACTGGCACACTCGATATAGAGCAAATTTTAAATAACCGAGAATTGACTTTTTCACCGGGGCTGTTAAGTAAAGCAGATGGCGGTATTTTGTATGTCGATGAAGTTAACTTACTCCCCGATCACTTAATAGACCAACTGTTAGATGTGGCCGCCAGTGGGGTTAATCGGGTGGAACGCGATGGTGTTAGCCATGCTCACCGCAGCGTGTTTTCACTGATAGGCACGATGAACCCCGATGAGGGAGAACTCAGAGGCCAGCTCAAAGATAGGTTTGGCTTGATGTTGCATTTAGATACTCAGCTGAGCATTGCACAGCGAGTGGAAATAGTCCGCTCTCGCGAGGCCTTTGATCGCGATCCACAAGCCTTTATCGATCAACATCAGCAATCCCAACTGCAACTGGCTGAGCAAATTAAACTGGCCAGAGCGCAATTGTCATCGATTAGTTGCGCGGAGTACTTGCGGGTCGAGATAGCCCAGCGCTGTCAACAAGCAGGGGTAGAGGGAGTGCGCGCCGATATTGTGATGTATCGTGCTGCACTAGCGCACTGCGCCTGGCGGGCAGCTGAGCAGATCAGTGTGGAAGACATCGATGCGGTGCAGGATTTAGTCTTGGCCCATCGCAGAACCATTGCCGCGAGTGATAACCAGCAGGGTAATCACTCGGATGATAATAGCCAACCGCCTCCAGAGCCACCTACTCAGAATAATCATGCAAAATCTAAGGGGGCCTTTAGTCGACCCGCCAGTGATCAATCACCAGAGGCTAGCTCAAATCAGGGCGCAAAGCCACCAACTGCTCCTTCAGATGGCAGCGATTGGGGTGAGATGCAAGTACCACAAAAAACTCTGGTGGCGAGTGAGCCGTTTGTCGGCCTCAGTGGTGAATTGAATCATCTATTTGGCAGCGCCAAGCATAACCCTGATTCATCAAGTGATCTCAGTGGCGCTAAAAAAGCGGCAAAAAATTCATCGAGTCCGGTCAACGACAGTGAAAGAAGCAGTGCGAAAGGCGCGATTAACTGGTTTGCCACGGTGCGCCAGTCACTGGATCACTGGCCGGCCTTAAACCTGCGCTACCAGGGGAAAAAACAGGTGGCTAATGTGCTGCATTTAGTACTGTTAGATACCTCGGCCTCGACCTTGGCGCAGCAGTTATCAGCGCGCGCTAAAGCTTGTGTGTTAGAAATATCTAAGCGGGCTTATATCGGGCGAGAGCAGTTGCAAATCGTTGGTTTTGGCAACGCCGAGGTGCAGCAGATACTGGCAAAAGTACGGGCGCCAAAAGAATTACAGCCGTTGCTAAATAGCGTTGATGTGGCAGGGGGCACACCCTTGCGCCAAGTATTGATACAAGCTAAGAAAATTTTGGCAGCGCTATTAAAATCCAGTGCCAGTATGAGTGTGCGCTGTTATTTGATCACTGATGGGCGCTCTCGGGCGCAAGTGGGTGATTTACAACTTAATGTACCTACGGTACTGATTGATATAGAAAGCAGTGGGGTGAAACGCGGTCGCGGTGCGGTTTTAGCCGAGCAATTAGCTGCTCATTATCTACCTCTGCAAGCCTTTGGAGAATCTCTATGAAAACCCATCAAGAAAAAATGGCGGCAAAAAAAGCCGTGATTGATAAACGTATCGCCAAGGCAACCGAAGAGCGCGGGGTGTTGATACTGCTCAAGGGGCCGGGTAAAGGTAAGAGTAGTTCGGCGTTGGGTACCATGGCGCGCAGTGTCGGGCACAATAAACGCTGCGCGGTGATTCAGTTTATCAAGGGGCGCATGGAGACTGGCGAGTACAAGTTCTTTAAAGATCACCCACTGATTGACTGGCACGTCATGGGCCACGGTTTTACCTGGGAGACCCAAGATAAAGGCCAAGATGTCAAAGCCGCCGAGCAGGCGTGGCAATTGGCCGCTAAACTGTTAGCAGATGACCGTTATGATTTGTTGGTGTTCGACGAAATGAGCTATATGTTCAAGTACGACTACCTGCCACTGGCACCGGTGATTGAAGCGTTAAAAAATCGCCCTAAAATGCAAAATGTGATGATTACCGGGCGCATGATGCCCAGTGATTTAGAGGAAATTGCGGATACCATCAGTCTGATCAAAGACGAAAAACACGCCTTTCGCGCTGGGGTAAAGGCGCAGATTGGAATAGAGTTTTAATGAAAACCATGAAGGTGAGTTGCGCGGCACTGTTTATCGCCGCACCGGCATCCGGGCAGGGAAAAACCACAGTGACTGCGGCGCTGGCAAGATATTTTTGCCAGCAGGGTAAAAAAGTACGAGTGTTTAAAACGGGGCCCGATTACTTAGACCCACAAATTTTGGCGCAGGCATCGGGCGCACCCAGCGATCAACTCGATTTATGGATGGCAGGTGAGCAGTACTGTCGCCAGATGTTATTCGAAGCGGCACAAGTCAGTGATCTTATTTTAATCGAGGGGGCGATGGGGCTGTTTGATGGGGAGCCTTCCAGTGCCGATTTAGCCGCTAAGTTTGGTATTCCGATCGCGTTGGTAATGGATGTTAAAGGCATGGCGCAAACCGCTGCTGCATTGGCTTTAGGCTTAGCTAACTATCGCAGTGACTACCATTGCGCCGGGCTAATTGCCAACAACTGCAGCACGGCGCGCCACGCGCAGTTAATCCGCGATGCGCTCGATGGACAATTGCCACTATTGGCTTGTTTGGCCAAAGATGAGGCAGTTGCACTACCTGAACGCCACTTGGGGTTGGTGCAGGCCTGCGAAGTGGTCGATGAGCTGGAAATGCGTTTTAACCATGCCTGTCACTGGCTAGAAGAAGGGGTGGCTAGGGCGGGTGCGAGTGATTTGTTGTCACTGCCTAAAACCGTGGAGTTTAGTCCGGGCTTGATCGAGAAAATTACCGATCAACCGCTTAAAGGTAAAACGATAGCGATCGCCCGCGATCGTGCTTTCAGCTTTATCTATCAGTCCAATTTACAGATATTAGCGCAACTCGGTGCGCAGTTGAGCTTTTTCTCACCGTTAAACGATGTGACTATCCCCGCTGCAGATGCCATGTGGTTACCCGGTGGTTATCCGGAATTACACGCATCAGCGCTGTCTGAAAATAAACCGATGTTAGTCTCGATGCAAAAATTTCAGCAGGCCAATAAACCCATTTTGGCCGAGTGTGGCGGTTTTCTTTACTGTTTGGCCGGTCTCACTGATTTAGAGGAACAGTATTTTCCCCTGGCCAATATTATGCAGGGCAGCGGTGCCATGCGCGGCAAACGTGGCTGTCAGGGCATGCAAACAGCGATCCTACCCGAGGGAGAAGTGCGTGGCCACGCCCACCATCGATCACGTAGCCAAGATACAACCATACCGGTTGGCTTTGGTAAACGTCAGCGTCATCCGGCACCGGGTGAGGCGATATTTCGCGAGGGTAATTTAACCGCCAGCTATTTGCATTTATTTTTTGCCTCCAATCCGACAGTGATCGGCCAATTGTTTAACGGCGATCTAGCCCAGCCCGATTACCAACTATTAGCAGATTGGCAATCAAACGCGGCGAGTGCATAACAGATGTGGCAGGAGAGCGCTGAACAAGTAGTAGCACTACGCAGTGGCTTGACTACTGGTAGTTGTGCGACTGCTTGCTGTGTCGGTGCGGCGCGCGCGCTGTTTGCCAAACAATTTGCCAAGAGCATTGAAATTACTTTGCCCCGTGGCAAGTGTGTAGAGTTACCCATTACCCAGTACAGCGCACTGCCTGCACTGAAAGGTATGCAATCTCAGGGGGTGCGGGTAGAGACGGTTAAAGATGCTGGAGATGACCCCGATGCCACCCATGGCGCAACAGTGTTTGTCGAGCTGCGCTTATCTGAGACTCCAGGGGTGGTGTTTAAAGCCGCCAGTGGTGTGGGCACCGTCACCAAAACTGGTTTGTTATTAGCGGTGGGTGAGCCGGCGATTAATCCGGTCCCGCGAAAAATGATGACTGAGCATCTGCAAAATTATGCGCTTACCTATGAGTATACGGGTGGTTTTGAAGTGGCGGTAGGAGTGGTAAATGGCGAGCAAATCGCCTTGAAAACCATGAATGGCAGGTTGGGTATTGTCGGTGGATTGTCTATTTTAGGCACGACTGGCATAGTTCGACCCTTTTCTTGTGCGGCTTATATTGCCTCTATCCGCCAGGGAGTTGATGTTGCATCCAGTAATGGGGTGACACATATTGGCGCCTCGACCGGTAATAGTTCAGAGGCGGCGATTAGGCAACGTTATCACTTTGAAGATATGGCCCTAATTGAAATGGGTGATTTTGTCGGGGCGCTGCTCAAACACTTAAAGAAGGGTCAGATAGACAAGCTCAGTCTCTGTGGTGGTTTCGGTAAATTAACCAAGATGGCGCAGGGCGCGCTGGATTTGAATTCGCGCAAGTGCAGCATAGATTTTGATTTTTTAAGTACTTGTGTCAAACAGTTGCTAACGGCGCAGGGGCGAGAAGACAGTCGTATACTGGAGCGTGTGAGACATGCCAATACCAGTATCGAAGTGCTCAACATAGCACTGGCTGAAAAGCTGGAGCTGGCGGCGCTGATCTGTCACATGGCGCAACAAAAAGCAGTGGCAATAGTGGCGAGTAATATCGAGGTAGAAGTGTTGGCAATTAATCGTCAAGGTGAAATCATTGCCAGTTCAGCAGTCACTGCCAATAAAGAGAGTGAGGATTAAGTGAAAGTTCTGATACTCGGCGGCACGGCGGATGCACGAAAAATTACTGGTGCACTGCTTGAGGCTAAGTTGACGATTATTTATTCAGTGGCAGGATTAGTGCGGCTGCCCAAGCTAACGTGCACTGTGATCAGCGGCGGTTTTAGTAAAAATGGTGGCCTGACTAAGTACCTGCTGGACAATGATATTCAGGCGCTGGTGGATGCGACCCACCCCTATGCCATCAAGATGACAGGTCAGGCGAGGTTAAGTTGTGAACAGCTTAACCTGCCGTATTTTCGTTTTGCCAGACCGCCATGGCAGCAGCAAAATGGAGATCACTGGATCACAGTGGGTGACTGGCCGGCACTGCTTAAAGTCTGTGCGCAATATGCACGGCCTTTTTTAACCACGGGACAAGTGCAGCAGGTAGCGTTGGATGAAATAGCCGCACAGAGTCAGCGGGTTATCTATCGCACCGCGGCAGCATCGCAGGCGAAACTGGCTGAGAATGTGCAGTGGATCAAAGCACTAGGGCCTTTTGCTGCTGTGCAAGAGCAAGCACTGATGCAGCGTTTTAAAGTGGATCTGTTAGTGTCGAAAAATTCAGGTGGCGAGGCGACCTATGGGAAACTAATCGCCGCTCGCGCCTTAAAAATACCGGTGCTGATGTTAGAGAGACCCTCTCAATCGCAGCAAGATACTAGTTACACAGAGTTAACAGTAATAATAACGGCGGTCAAAGCCCTGGCAGAAATTGTGAATGAGAGAGCAAAGTGAGTTATAACTATATTAAAGATCCCACTGAAATTGAGCGCAATAGTTTCATGCAGATTCGCCAGTTAACCGATTTAGGTGGATTATCGATAGAGCAGCAGCAGGTGGTGATGCGTATCGTGCACAGTGTGGGTATTCCAGAGATTGCCAGCCAAGTACGTTTTTCCGTGGGGGCCTGCACTACAGGCATGGCTGCATTAGCCGCGAACAGTGCTATTTTGTGTGATGTAGAAATGGTCAAACAGGGACTGACTAAGCGTATGCTGAAGCGTCAGCCACTGTGTTTTCTCAATGATGAAGGTGTGGTAGAGCGGGCTAAAAGAGACGGCGAAACCCGTACTATGGCGGCACTGGCTGCCTGGGGTGACTATTTAGCGGGCAGTGTGGTTATTATTGGCAATGCCCCGACCGCGCTGTTCAAATTGCTCGAAATGATCGCCCAAGGCGCCGCTAAACCCGCGCTTATTATTGCTATGCCGGTGGGTTTTGTCGGCGCCGCCGAGTCAAAACAAGCGCTGTGGGATGCCCATCTTGAACTGGGAATCGAGTGTATTACGCTATTGGGCCGCGAGGGTGGCAGTGCGGTTAGTGCAGCCACTTGCAATGCATTGTTGCGCTGCATTGACGGCGAAATCTATTAAGTGAGACGATTACATGAATACTGCACTAGTGCCGGTAAAGGTCTCGAAATGAGTGTATTTGGGCGTAAATTAAGGTTGTTATGCAAGAGATAAAAATATCCATCGTGGGTTTGGGAGCGACAGAAGCTGCACAGTTAAGTGACAGTGCGCTGTCGGTATTGTTAGAAGCGCAGATGGTGTTAGGTTCTAAAAGACAGTTAAAAATTGTCGAACATCTGCTGAGTGAGGCGCAGATAACGCCGCTATTACCTAAGCTTGATGTGCTTAGCACTGTGTTAGAGCAATACTATAATCAGGGGGTGCGCTCAGTGGTGGTCTTGGCCTCAGGTGATCCTCTCTACTACGGTATCGGCACTTGGTTTAGCCGTCACTTTAGCGCTGAAAAATTAACTTTTTATCCGGCGGTGTCTAGTATTCAAGAGGTTTGCCATCGCTTAGGCCTGTCTTTACAAAATGTAGATGTATTGAGTTTACATGGGCGCCCGGTGGGTAAGTTGCGCAGAAAACTCCGGGATAATCAAACCCTACTGGTGTTGACTGACCGTCAATCCACACCACAAATACTGGCTAATGAGCTAGTGGAGGCGGGGTTTTATCAAGCCAAAATCACCGTCTGCGAGGCGTTGGGCTATCGCTATGAAGAGGTGAGCGTATATGACGTGAAGTCACTACTGCGCAATCCAAAAACCTTTGATCCACTGCATATATCCGTGTTAGAGACGGGTAAGTCAGTCAAGCCGTTGCCATTATTTCCAGGTTTTGCCGATCATCATTTTTTCACCGATGGTAGCCAGAGCCGCAAGATGATTACTAAAGCGCAAGTGCGCTTGGCGGTGTTATCTTTATTACAGCCGCAACCGGGCGATATTATTTATGACATAGGGGCTGGGTGTGGCAGTGTCAGTATCGAGCTTAACTACTGGTGCGAAGAAGCTAAAGTTTTTGCCATCGAAAAAAACCAGCAGCGCTACGACTGTATCTTACTCAATCAGAAGAAATTTGGCCTAGTGACTAATCTACATCCAGTTCAAGGTAGCGCCCCCGGCATTTTAGCGAAGTTGCCCAAACCCAATAAAATATTTATCGGTGGCAGTGATGGCATGTTGCCACAATTACTGGAACGACTCTGGTCGCAGTTAGAAATTGGTGGGCAAATAGTCGCCACTGCGGTGTTGGAGAATACCAAACATCATTTAGTCGACTTTCTCAATGCGCGCAACGCCCGTGGCGATGCCAAAGTGGTCAGTCAGCAGATTGCGATCAGTCACAGCGATTATCTGGCCGGTCAGCTGGTCTATCGACAGGCGCTGCCGGTTAGTGTGTTTAGTTTTATTAAAACCAGTGCTACGCCGGTGATCAATCTTAAACCTATTCTCGGGGATCATACCTAATGGCCACTTTATACGGGGTAGGTGTCGGCCCAGGCGACCCGCTGTTATTGACCCTTAAAGCTTGCCAGTTAATAGCGAACAGCTCAGTAGTCAGTTATTTAGCCAATGAACAGGGTGAATCCCAGGCGCGACATATTGCCCGCGAGGCCTTTGCCCAAGTCAAAATAGAACAACAGCATATTGTCATTCCCATGATGATGAGTACCGATCGAACACTGGCAAATATCGCCTACGATCAGGGGGCAGCCAGCATCGAAGCGGCCTTAAATAGTGGGTTAGATGTAGTGTTTCTGTGTGAGGGTGATCCACTGTTCTTCGGCTCGTTTAGCTATCTGTTACAGCGCCTTAGTGCGCAGCATAATATCCAAGTGGTACCTGGGGTCTCCTCGGTACACGCGGCAGCAGCGGCACTACAAATTCCGCTAACCATACAGAGTGAATCCTTTGCGGTCATCAGCGGTAGGCACAGTGATGCGCAAATTAAAGCCGCACTGTTAAGTCACGATTCGCTGGTGATTATGAAAGCGGGATTGGCAAGGCCGAGAATATTGGCGCTGCTAGCAGAGACTGGACGCACCACAGAGGCTAATTACCTGGAGTATATTTCCAGGGACAATCAGCTGATCAATAGAGATGTCGAGCAGCTAGAAAATTGTAAAGGTCCTTATTTTTCACTGTTTGTGATCACCAGAGCGCGTGATTTGACGAGTGTCAGTTACCCATGAAAGTAATTAGTCTTACCGATGCCGGATTATTATTGGCGCAGCGTATTAGCGATTTAATCGCTGAGCTGGGTATGCCTATCGAAGTGCTACACAAGCCCAGTCCTTTTAAAACAGTGGTACAAGATGCTTTTAAAGCGGGAGAACCGCTAATTTTTATCTGTGCGACCGGTATCGTGTTGCGTACTCTGGCAGAGGTAATATCCGATAAACATTCTGATCCCGCGGTACTAGTGCTCGATGAGCAGGGGCAATTTGTGATTCCACTATTATCGGGGCATCAAGGGGGTGCCAATGAGTTGGCGGCGCAACTGGCTGAAAAATTAGCCGCGCACCTAGTTGTCACTACCGCTAATGGTTATCTAAAACCCATTTATACCGCCGGTATGGGCTGTGAAAGACACTGCTCAGAGCAAGACTTATTACAGTTGCTGACGACAACCTGTGCACTGGCTAAGATTGAGTTGTCGCAGCTCAGTGCCATTGCCAGCATTGATATTAAAGATGATGAAGTTGGCTTGATCGCGCTGGCTAACACCCTGAACTTACCTTTTGTCTGCTACAGCCGGACGCAACTGCGCAGCGTTGAGGCGCAATTACAACAGCCTTCGCAGTATGTGTTTAATACAGTGGGAGTTTACGGTGTGGCTGAATCTGCGGCACTGGTCAGCGCCGCCTATCGAGACCAACACACGGCGTCAGTACCGAGTGAACTGTTGCTGGGCAAGCAAAAATCTAAAGTAGCGACTTGTGCCATTGGGCGTAGTTATTGTGCTAACAAATCATAGAATGCAAGAATTAGAGATAGAACAATGAAAAAATTATTTATTTTGGGCACCGGTCCTGGTGATCTGGCGCTATTAACCCCTAAGGCAAAACAGGCGATTGCGGCTAGTACCGATTTGGTTGCCTACGGCCTCTATATCGATTTAATGGGTGAACTTTGTGCGGGTAAAATCCGCCACGACTTACCTTTGGGTGAGGAGATTAACCGCGCCAAGCTCGCGTTGGATTTGGCGGCAGGCGGCAGAGATACCGCGTTGATCTCCAGTGGTGATATTGGTATCTACGCCATGGCGACCCTAGTCTTTGAACTCTTAGATAGGCAATTGCAAGGTTTGGAAACTAGCCCGCAGTGGCTCGATGTTGAGATCCAAGTCATCCCTGGGATTTCGGCTATGCAAGCCGGTGCCAGTGCGGTGGGCGCTATGTTAGGTCATGATTTTTGCACTATCAGCCTGTCGGATTTGCTGACCCCTTGGGAGACGATTAAGAAACGTATCGAGTGTGCTGCAATGGGTGATTTTGTGGTTTCTTTTTACAATCCGGTGTCAAAAAAGCGTAACTGGCAGTTAAACAGCGCCCGCGATATCTTACTCAATTCACGCCCGGGGGAGACCCCGGTGATGATCGGGCGTCAATTGACCCGCGAAGATCAAAAAATCACTATCATTCAACTTCAAGACCTAGATGCTAAAGACGTCGACATGTTTACCATGGTCAGTGTCGGAAACAGTGAGACCCGCCATATAGTCAATGGCGAGCGGGAGTGGGTTTACACACCGCGCGGTTATTCGAAGAAGTTGTAGGGGAAGTTAAGAGAAGTCGTTGGTCTTAAGTCTTAAGTTCTTCGACCAACGACCAACGACTAATGACTAATGTTTAAGAGTATAATTTTATGACCGTTTATTTTATAGGTGCGGGCCCGGGTGATCCGGAGTTGATGACCCTCAAGGGCTTGAGAATTCTTAAGTCTTGTCCGGTGGTACTGTATGCGGGCTCGTTAATTCCGCGCGAGGTACTGCAGGAAGTAGAGCACAGTGCCGAGCTGATTATTGATACTGCCACCATCAACTTAGATGAGATGCAGCAGTTATTTGAGCAGGCGCAAAAAGATGGCAAAGATGTGGCGCGTCTGCAGTGTGGTGACCCCTCTCTATATGGGGCGATAGGCGAGCAAATTCGTCGCTTGGAACTGCTCGGCATTGATTATCAGATTATTCCGGGGGTAAGTGCAGTGGCGGCCTCCGCGGCCTATTTGGGTAAAGAACTGACACTGTCGGGTGTCTCCCAGACCATTATATTTACCCGCTATGAAGGCAAAACCCCTTTTCCCGAGCGCGAGCGTCTGCCGCAGTTGGCACAGGCGGGGGCGACTCTGGCGATTCATCTAGGGGTTACCTACATGAAGAAAATCGTCGAAGAATTAATCCCGCACTACGGCAGCGATTGTCCAGTGGCGGTCTGCTATCGCACCAGCTGGCCGGATCAAGACAAAGTCACCGGGACGCTGGCCGATATCAGTCAAAAAGTAGCAGACAAAGGTTACAAACTCACCGCGCTGATTATTGTCGGGCGGGTATTAGATACCCAGGCCTTCGCGGATTCACATTTATACTCCCAAGATAAACCCAACATATTTCGTAAACGCAAAGGCGTTATCGATAATCTAACCGAGCTTGAGACGCGTACTCAAGCGGATAAATAACGGATATAGAACTGATGAAATTGAATAAAATCCCCACTACTATCGTCACAGGTTTTCTCGGCAGCGGCAAAACTACACTGCTCTCCACCGTCTTAAAACAGGCGGCAGGCAAGCGTATCGCTGTGATTGTCAACGAGTTTGGTGAGTTGGATATCGACTCTGAGTTGCTGCGCAGCTGTCCGTTAGATTGTGATGATGAAGGCGCAAGCTTAGTGCAGGGTAAAAATGGCATTTACGAGTTGGCCAATGGCTGCATTTGCTGCACCGTGGAAGAAGAATTTTTACCGGTGATGAAAGAGCTGGTGGCCAGACGTGATGATATCGATCATATTTTGATTGAAACCTCTGGTTTGGCCTTGCCTAAGCCTCTAGTACAGGCCTTTAACTGGCCGGGTATCAAAGAATATTGCACGGTAGACGCGGTCATTACCGTGGTAGACGGGCCGGCGATAGCCGCGGGACGCTTTGCCAATGATGAGGAGCAAGTACAGCAATTGCGCCTCGCAGATGAGGGTTTAAATCACGATCCAAGTTTGCAAGAATTACTCGATGATCAGCTCAGTGCTGCGGATCTAGTGGTCATCAGCAAAAATGATTTGTTGAATGATGAAGAGCGTGCCAGGGTTGAAAAAGTGATTAACCAGCGCTTGCCGAGCAGTGTTAAAACACTCTATATCGATAACGGTGATGCACCACTGGATGCTCTGTTTGGCATAGAAGCGGCTACCGAGAAACATATCGATGCGGTACACAATCACCACGATGCTCACCACCAAGAAGGCCACCATCACAGTCACGCAGAAGACCATTTTGACTCGTTTGTGATCAGTTTGGGGCTAGTGGATGCTGAAAAACTGCAGCAGGTATTACAAAATCTAATCGACACTCAAAATATTTTTCGCGCCAAAGGTTTTGCCGCCGAGCCCAATAAACCGATGCGCCGGGTGATTCAGGCGGTCGGTAAACGCTTGAATAGCCACTTTGATCGCCTG